>DAOORM010000071.1:0-8175 GCA_035389265.1 Flavobacteriales bacterium
TCCACCCCTGAAGGAATTGGCTCCGCGAGTGAGGCTGGGATAGCCGATGCCGCATCGGCGAAGTAGCGGATCAACAGGTCGCGGTCGTTCGTGGAAAGATGTGTGCCACCAACACGGACCGCGAGTTGCACAGGGTCACACCCGACACGCTCGGCGGCCATCAGGCAGAAGTAGAGCACATCTTCCGCGGTGCGGGCTGGGTACGATGAACTGAGAAGTAGGTCTCCCTTGTCGGCGATGGCGATATCCAACCGTTCACCGCCGCGGTGCATCAGCAGCGTTGGACCTTGCATGGATCGGGTTCGAGTACCGTGAACAAGAACAGCCTGCAAGGGAAGGCTGCGCGCGATGGGGTAGCGGTCCAGCACTGCGCGCTCATGGATGGATCCGTTCACATAGAGGCATTGTGCGCCCAAGGGTTGCACAGGCTCCTCGCGCACTAATTGGGAGGGCAATTTGCCGTGTACCAAGGCCAGGTGATCCACCGCAGTGCCCGGCGCCAGCGCACCATCGGGTACCAAGGTGCTCCATTCCGGCAAGGCAACGAAGGTGACCGAGCGCGGCTGACGCGGAAGATCGGCGTGGTCTAGCGCCTTTCCTTCGGGGGCCCACGCTAAGGCGGCCACGCTGCTATTCAGCGTATCGCGTACTACCCAAGCCGAAAGCTCGGGTCCGACCACGATGCCCACATGGTACCGGCGCTCATCGTCCGCCCGGTAATCCTTGGCGCGGTAGGCGCCGGTTCGGGCTCCCTCAATGGCCATGGGCGGTGGTGTCGTTCAAGGGTGTGGATTGCTGCACGGGGGAGGCCTCTTGCCGCACCTGGTAGTTCCGATAAGCGAGGAGCAGGGCTGTTGTAGCGAAGACGATGCCGAGTAGTGTGCCCATGCGTTGACCGAAGTAGCCGTATTGCATCAACAGGGCCACCAAGCCTGCGAGCAATGCCAATCCGGCGCCGAGCATCATGCTCCACTCCTGACCTTCCATGAAACCGATGACCAGCAGCGAACCGCCCGCCAGCATCAGGAAGACCGCCACCACATTGAAGAAGAGTCGTTTCATCGCACTTGCTCGCGCCCAAAAGTAGGCAGCACGGAACTAGTGAGGCACTAGGTCGGAAAGTCCCTGTTCGCGGCGCAATACCGCATAGGCTGTACCGCGCTCGCCATGGTGGTGCAGCGTTCTACCTTCACCCCATGAAGTGGACGGCCAGGTCGAGGCGGACGCTGTGCGGGCATGCAAGCTGACGCCCGAGCGCACTCCCTTGGCGTGCGCCTGTTGGAAGCGCTAGGGCACGCACCCACAGCGGGCCAGGAACGCGCATCCATGGCCTTGGAGCGTTTGCTCGGCACCACCAAGGAGCGCACCGCATTGGTACTGAAGGGCTATGCAGGAACAGGGAAGACCACCTTGGTGGGCGCCCTCGTCAAGGTGCTGTCGGCGGAACGCAGACCGGTGGTCTTGCTCGCTCCCACCGGCCGCGCGGCCAAGGTACTTTCAGCCTATGCCGGTCGTCCGGCATCCACCATCCACCGCAGGATCTATCGGTCGGCGAACGAGGACGAGGGCATCTTCGGCATGCAAGTGGCGCCGCATCGCGATAGCGGGGCCTTGTTCATCGTGGACGAAGCCTCCATGATCGGTCGTCACGGCGGTGGCGATGGCCCGTTCGGCGGTCGTGATCTATTACAGGACCTGTTCGAGCACATCTTCTCAGCTCCGGGCACACGCGTGCTGCTGATCGGTGATCCGGCACAGCTGCCGCCCGTGGGCAGTGATCACAGCCCCGCCTTGGAACCGAAGGAACTGCAGGCCTTCGGGGTGGTGGCCGGCATGGTGGAACTCACCGATGTGGTGCGTCAAGCGGCCGGTTCAGGCATCCTCACCAACGCCACCGCCTTACGCACCATCCTAGGCGAGGAGGAGCCACGCATCGTGTTCCAGTCCGGGTTCGACGATGTTATCCGCACCGATGGCTACGACTTACAGGATGCCTTGGAGACCGCGTATTCCCAGGATGGTGATGAGGAGGTCTGCCTCATCTGCCGCAGCAACAAGCGCGCGTTCCAATACAGTCAGCAGGTGCGCGCCCGCATACACGGCTTCGAAGAGGAGATCTGCTCCGGCGACCGATTGATGGTGGTGAAGAACAACTATTTCTGGGCCGGACAGAACGGCAAAGCGGAGTTGATCGCGAACGGTGAGCAGTTCGTGGTGAGTCGGGTGCACGGGGTGGAAGAGAAGCACGGCCTCCGGTTCGCCGACATCACCGCGCTGTGGTGGAACGGAGTGGAGGAGCGCGAGTTGGACGTGAAGGTGATGCTCGACGTGCTCTCCATCGATGCGCCCGCGCTGCCCATGCCGCGCCTGAAGCTACTGCGCGAGGCCATCTTCAACAGCTACACCGAGACCACGAAAGCCGCGCGCATGAAACGACTGCGAGAGGATGGTCATGCACAGGCGTTGCAGGTGAAGTACGCTTATGCGGTCACCGCCCACAAGGCGCAGGGTGGTCAGTGGAACACCGTATTCGTGGACCAGGGCTATGTGACCGAGGAGATGATCGACAAGGAGTACGTGCGTTGGCTGTACACAGCCATCACCCGGGCTGGCAAGCGCCTTTACCTGCTCAACTTCCATCCTCGCTTCTGGGGCGAAGAGGGTTAGAGCGCATCTCAAAAGAGCTTTTGGCAGCGAGCGAGAGGTATTTCGCGCTCAGGCGAGGCGTCGAAACCGAACATAGTCGGGTGCTCTGTGAGGTCTTCGACAACGACGCATGGGCGTGAAAGAGCCGAGCGTAGCCCGAAGGGCTTTTTTGAGATGCGCTCTAAGCTCACGCTCCGAAGATCAGCACATGTTCCATGGGCGCCGGTGTTGCAAGGCTGATCAAATGAGCCTGCCCAATACGCCAAGTGCGCACATGGTACTCAGCATCCGCCAACGCGACGAATTCAGGATGTCCGATGCTCAGCTTGTTCACAGCCTGATCCACGCGCAAGCTCCGCAGATCGTCCATGATGCCGACACCGCTGGCCTTCAATACGGCTTCTTTCCGGGTCCACAGTTCGAGGAACGTGCGTTTCGCATCATCGCTGCGTGCGATATGATCCTGTTCTTCCGGCGTGAAATAATGCATACTCACCGACCTATGGTCCACCCGCCGGTCCACCGTCTCCACGTCCACGCCCAGTTCCATGTCAAGGGCCACGGCCAGTACCACCGCATCCTTGGTATCGCTCAAGTTGAAGCTGAAGTGCCCATCGGGCAGGAAGGGTTTCCCGAACCGGCCGCGTTGGGCCGCGATCTCCTGGGGCGGTATGCCGAGGTAGTGCCCCAACAGTTCGCGCATCCAACCATGGCCGAGGACGAAACGCTCGCGGTCCACCTCGAACTTGAAACGCTCCGCGCGTGCCAGTTCTTGTTCGTCGAGCAGATCTTCCAGATGACTCATCCGTTGTCGTAGTTCGGAGAGTTCCGCGAAGTGTACGAAGCACGCACCTGGTGTGAGCGCCGGCGGTTCAGCGCGCAGCACATCACGGCGGTCAGGTCCGCTGCAATGGATCACGAGCGGGCGCGATGCCATCACACCACACCGAGGGCCGCGGTCTCCTTGCGAACGATGATACCTTCCATCACCTTGGCCAGATCCGCCACCAGCGGTTCCTTGATGATGTTGTAGTGATCGCCTTCGATGTTGCGCAGGATCAGGTTGCCACGTACATGCTTGCGCCAACCCATGTCAGGCGGGCCGGGCGAACCCACCGCCTTTATCACGGCCACATCACCATCGTACGGCGCAGCCTTGTATTCGGGCGTCGCACGATCGTAGGTATCGATGATGTTGAAGTTGCGCAGTTTCATGGGTAGCACCTTGCCTGCGCCATGGATCGAGTTGATCAACGCCCGCATCACCGTCTTCTTCACCGGCTCGTAGAACTTGCGCTCTTCCTGCATTACATGCGCGAACGGTTCGGGGGCATAGCTGTCCAGCATGATCACCAAGGGGACCTCGTGGCCTTGCTGGCGCAATTGTCGGGCCACTTCGAAAGCCACCAGGCCGCCGAAGGAATACCCACAGATGTTATAGGGGCCTTGCGGCACCAGTCGCTGGAGCTCCTCGATGTAATGCGTGGCGATCGCTTCCACCGAGGTGAAGCGCATGGGCATGCCATCTTCTCCTTGGTGTACGGTTCCGTAGAACGGCTGGTCGTTGCTCAGGTAACGGGGCAGCAAGTGGTTCGCTTCATCGCCATGCACACAGAACAGCGGCACGCGGTTGCCCTCACGCTTGATCGGGGTCACGTTCTTCAGTTCCGCAGCCACGTTGTCAACCTGCTCGCCGCTCAACTCCACGGCCAGTTCGGCGATGGTAGGTGAACGGAACAAGAGGTTAAGGCCATAGGTGCGACCGAACTGCTGTTCGATCTGCGTGAGCATCTGGATTCCGAGGATCGAGTGGCCACCGAGGTCGAAGAAGCTCTCGTAGATACCGATATCCTCCACGCCGAGCACCTTGGTCCAAATGGCTGCGAGCTTCTTTTCCGTCGCGTTCCGCGGGGCCACATGCTCCACCGTCATCTGCACGGCACGCAGGTCCGGCATCGGCAGGCGTTTCTTGTCCACTTTGCCATTGGCGTTCAGCGGCAGTTCGCGTAGCACCACATGGAAGGATGGGAGCATGTACGCCGGCAGTCGATCTTCCAATGACTTCCGCACGGTCGCGATCAATGCATCGTTCCGCTTCTTGTCGTTTTCGGGGTCGAAGTCGGCTGGCACGATGTAGGACACGAGCTGGTGATCACCCGGCATGTCCTTGCGGGCCATCACGACACGGTCGCGCACGCCGGGTATGGCACTGATGGCGTTCTCGATCTCGCCCAGTTCGATCCGGAAGCCGCGCACCTTCACTTGGTCATCCGCACGTCCAAGGAATTCGATGCTTCCGTTGGTGTTCCAGCGCACGAGATCGCCGGTCCGGTACATGCGGGCCTCGCCACCCAGGAAGGGGTCGGGCAGGAAACGCTCGGCGGTCAGGTCGGGTCGTTGCCAGTAGCCTAGGGCCACGCCATCGCCTCCGGTGTAGAGTTCGCCTTTCACGCCAACACCCACCGGCTTCAGCTGCTCGTCGAGCACGTAGAGGAAGGTGTTGTTGATCGCTTTGCCGATGGGAACGGCTCGTCCGATGTCGCCTTCCGAATCGATGCGGTGGGCGCACGAGTACGTGGTATTCTCCGTGGGGCCGTAGATGTTGCTCAGCACACCGGGACCCAGTGCGCGGAACGCCTTGGTGATGTGTGGTACCGACATCGCTTCACCACCGGTGAGGATGCTCTTGAGTCCTTTCAGGCGGTCGAGTTGCTCGTCCACCAACAGGTTGAAGAGCCCCGTGGTGATGAACATGGTGTTCACCCCGTTGCGCTCGATCGCATCGGTGATGTCGCGCATGCTGGGTTTGGCCTGCTGCAGGAGCACAAGCTTGCCGCCATTCAACAGCGCACCGTAGATCTCGTAGGTCGACGCATCGAACGAGACGTTCGACAACTGTGGCATTACTGTTTCAGTGCCAAGCTGCACGTAATTCTGGTTGCGCACCAAACGAACGATGCTCCGCTGAGGCACCACCACACCTTTGGGTTTGCCGGTGGAACCGGAGGTGTACATGATGTACGCCGGGTTCTCCGGTTTGTCCAGTGGGGCGATGGACGGGGCGTTCGCTTTGTCCAGCAAGGGCGGATCCAAGACCACCGTGCGCGCTTGGTGCGCAGGAAGCACATTGGCCGAGGACGGATCCGTCACCAGCACCTTGAACTTGGTGTCCTCGATGATGAAGCGGATGCGATCCTCCGGATAGGTCTGATCGATCGGCACATAACAGGCTCCAGCACGCAGGATGGCCAGATGGGCGACCATCAGGGTCACGTTCCGTTCGGCGCACAAGCCGACGAGGTCGCCAGGACGAACACCAGCATCGATCAGTGCGGCGGTGGCATTGTTCACCTTGTTGCGCAACTGGGCATAGGTCACTTGTGTGCTTCCCTGCACCAAGGCCACGCGATCGCCGTTCTGCTGCGAGACCTCATCGAAGAGCTGCGAGATGCTCTTGTTCCGAGGATAGGAGACGGCCGCTCCGCTCCATTCCAGCGGTGGTGCGATACCCGCCACGCTCAGGTCCGTTGCGCTCACCAGATCGCCGATACGCGCTTCGGGACGGCTGATGATGCGTCGGATCAGCGCGGTGAACTCATCCATCCATTCCCGCACCGTTTGCTCGTCGAACAGGTCGGCGTTGTAGCTCCACTCCAAGGTCAAGCGATCGTCGCTGCCCGTGGCGTTGAGGAACAGTTCGAAGTTCTCGTAGCGCCGGGCATTGCTGATGAAGCGATGCTGCAGCCCTTGGAAGGCCACACCATCGTCCATGTTCATGTCGATGTTGAACACCACCGGCACCAAGGGCACACGACCCGGGATCCGCGGCAGGTTCAATTTCTTCAGCAGGGTACCGAAGGTGTACTTCTGGTTGTCGAAGGCATCCAACACCGCGGTGCGGCGCTGTTTCAGATGATCCACGAAGGGCCTTTCTTCGTCGATCCAGCTGCGCAGGGCGAGCAGGTTCACACAATGCCCCACGAGGTGCTTCATGCCGAAGTCGCTCTGACCGGCCGCAGGTAGACCAACGACCATATCCTGTTCGCCGGTGAGTTTGTGGATCAACAGTTCGAAGGACGTGAGCAGGGTGGTCACGAAGCTGGCCCCGTTCCGCGTGGCCATCGCACGTAGGTCGGACACCAGCTGTGGTTCCATGTCCAGATCCAGGCGGTTGCCCGCATAGGTCTTCTGACGTGGACGGGTATGGTCGGTCGGGAGGTCCAGTTGTGCCACCGGCCCTTTGAACACATCTCCCCAGTACTCCTCCACCGTGGCATGTTCTGCACTGCGTGCGAAGTCGAAGGTGGCCAAGGCATAGTCGCTGAACGCTACTGGTTCCGGCAGTTTGGCGGCTTCGCCGGTGAGGTTCGCGGTATACAGTGAACTGATCTCGGCCATCATGATGCCAAGGCTCCAGCCGTCGCAAACCGCGTGGTGTGCGGTCAGCCGCAAATGGTGTTCGTTAGCACCCAGCCGGATGAGCTGTGCACGGAACAGGGGCCCGTTGATCAGGTCGAACTCCGTGGTCATGTCCTTTTCGGACAAGGCAGCGAGCGCCTTCGACCGCGCTTCGGGTGAATGACCGCTCAGGTCGACCACGGGGATCGTCACGGGCTGGTGAGCCCAGATCATCATGCGTGTGCCGGTCGCGCTCAAGGTGCTGCGCAACGAACCGTGGCGTTGCACCAGTTGATCCACGGCCTTGAGGATCGCTGCGTGTTCGAGGGTACCCTTCAACTCGAGCGAGACGCTCTCGATGTACGCACATGAGGCCTCCTTGCTCATCCCCGCGGCGAGCATCACTTCCTGCTGCGCCTCCGTGGTGGGGATCGTCTGCAGGATCTCGTTCGGTCCGAAGGGATCGAAGTCGACGGGGATATAGCGGGGTTCTTGGATGAATTTCTCCATGATCGATGTTCCGGTCTTGTCTTTCGCTGCTCAGTTCTCGTCGTTCACCACCATCAGGTACTTGCCTGCACGTTTCGGGTCGGGTACGAACCAGGCAGGCTCGCCCTTCGTTGTGCGTCCGATACGTGCACCGGGCACAGGAGGTTCCATCGCACTGATCACGCGCTCGCTCAGCTTGCGCACGTGGCCGTTCAATACGCTGTTCACGTAAGGGATCGGATAGGTCCGCTCTGGCATGAAGCCGCTTTCGCGCAACTCCTTGCAGGTCTTCTCCACGGTGTTGATGATGAACTCGATGTCCGCCGTGCTATGCGCCGTCGTGATGAAGTGCGGGAAGTCCAGCACGTGTACACCGTGGTAGCGCATCAGCATGAAGAAGAGCTCGGTGTAGTTCACGCTCTCATCATACTTGGTCTTGAAGGCACTGCCGAAGTTCACCCAGCGGTAGGGGAGCTGGTACTTGTCGAAGAGGCCGTTCACGCGGGCCACCATGTCCTCGGTAACGGTGTTGAGGCGTTCCTGCAAAGCAGGTCCCTCGTTCTTCATGTACAGCAGTGAAGCTTTCATCGCCGCCATGGTGAGCGGATGGCGCACGAAGGTCCCCGCGAAGTAGGTCACACC
>DAOORM010000072.1:0-8169 GCA_035389265.1 Flavobacteriales bacterium
CCCCCAGGGCCGGGCTCACGGTGATCACCTGCACTTGGTTGTTGGTGATGTCGGGTACAGCGTCGATCGGCAGCTGGGTAACGTTGTAGACGCCTGCGCCGATGAGGCCGAGGACGAGAAGCCCGATGATGAGCTTCTGCTTGATGGAGAATGCGATGATCCTGTCCAGCATGGGATATTCCGGTGAATGATGAGAATGCACCGCAGACCGCGCGCGGCGCGTCAACGGTTCGACCGGAACAGGAAGGAATGCTGTGACCGGCCTGGACCTAGGCCCGGGTTCGGGGTGGGCGCAGAAGCTCCGCTTGATGCCCGGCTAGCAGGTCATCATCCAGGGGGAGGGCTGTCGCCACGCGTGCGGTAAGCTCGGGGAAGCTAACCGGTCGTATGGGTTCGGAACCGATCACCTTGGCCGCATGCTGATCAATGGCCGCGCCGTGATGATGGTGGAAGGGAAGGTTCTCGTGTCCGTCGTGGTCAGCTTCCTGGTGCGCATCATTGGCGTAGTGCAGCGCGAGGAAACCGGACAGGTCAAGGTCTTCGGCCGTTGCTTGATGCTCAAGAAAATGCGCGAAGAGGATCGGCAATTTCATCAGGTCAGGACTGACCAAGAACCCTTGGACCCAGAGGATCGGAAGAAGGGACCACAGACGAGCTTGCACGATGTAAAGGTAGGTGTTGGCCTTCTGCGGAAACTGAGGATCGTCATGTAATTTCTACCTGCACCGAGTGTATAAGCCGGAACAGGAGAACAGAATGATGCGGTCGCGTCAGGCTGATGGCGCGAAGTACATCGCAAAGACCGACCCGCTGCGATCGGATGTCATCAGCATGAGATCTCCTCCCATGGCACGCATCAGATCGCGCGCGATGGAGAGTCCGAGTCCGGTGCCTGAACTGGAATGCGGCGCGAACCGCTCAAAGAGATGTTCCTGTTGTTCGGGCGCGATGCCTGGTCCTTTGTCTGAAATGACGATCATCGCACGATTCCCTTCCAAGGCGGAGCGCACGCTGATAATGCTTTCCTTGGGCGCATGACGGAGCGCATTGCTGAGGAGATTGACCACTGCCCACGTGGCCTTCTCTGCGTCCGCTCGAACGTTCACATCGCTGGCTTCGAGTTGGATCTCAATGGCAATGCGTTCCTTTTTGGCGGTGCTTGAAACAGCATCCACTGCCGACCGGACGATGTTGCGTAGAGGCACCTCACCGACCTCGACGCGCATCCGACCGGATTCCACTTGCGCCATGTCGAGCAATTCACTGACGATGCGTACCAAACGCTGGTGGTCCTTCCGGAGATCGGCGAGAATGTCCTGAATATCGGGCGATACCTGTTGGCGCTCTATCAGGGATAGGCCCAGGTCGGTGCTGGCCAATGGCGTTTTCAGTTCATGACTGATGGTGGCCAGGAACATGGTCTTGTTCTGATCGCGCTCTTGGAACAAAGTGATGTTGTGCATGAGATGCACGGTGCCGATCACTTCGGTCCCATTGCTGATGGGTGCCTGGCTGGCTGCGAAGAATTGCTCGGTGCCCTCCACAACGGCTTTGAACGGCTTGCCTTGAGCATCGGCGATCACATGCCGAAGAAGGTCGTTGCGCTGGACGAGATCCTGCACGGAGGCGCCGATCAGCTCCGAACTTTCCATGCCAAGCAGTTCCGTGGCCTTGCGGTTGACGAAGAGCACGCGCCCCTCGTGGTCCACACCCAATGCGGCATCCTGCAAGCTGTTCAGGACGGCTTCGACACGTGCTTTCTCTGCCATGATGAGCGCGAGATTGCTGCCCTCCCAGCGCTCCAGTTCTCCCGACATGCCATTGAAAGCTTCCGAGAGTGCCCCTAGTTCATCGCTGCGAAAGGTGGGTACTCGGTGCCGGTAGTTGCCCCTGGCCACTTGTTCAACGGCTTGGCGCAACTGGGCGATCGGTTCCGTTACCAGCCGTGGGAAGGTCAGGCTGAACGCGAGCCCAACGACGAGCGTCAACGCAGCAATGCCCCACAGCCATTGCTGTGCCTCCTGTGCAGTGTTCAATGCCGCCTTGTTCTTGCGGTCAATGGCTTCCAGGTTAAGGTCAAGGATGGCCTGAAGATGATCGTGAAGCGCTGGAGAAGCGACCCCGTCATCCTTCCATCGTTCCAAGTCCTGCCGTACTTCTGTAGTGCGCTCAGCTTCATTCGTTTCGGTGATGTTCGCTTCCTGTAGGACCAGTTGCTCTTCGAACGCGTTAGGATCGCCCAAGTGCAGTGCGCGCTGCATGCCCTGTACATAACGCACTGTCTCGTAGTTGTCCACGAGGATGGCCTGTGCATCCTGCTTCAGCCGGTTCAACTGGAAGATGCCCAACCCAGCGCTCAGCAGCAGCAGCCCGAAGAGGAAGAGCGTGCCGAAGGTGAGCCTACGCCGGATACTGAGCGCCATCTAGGATAGGATGATGAGGTCGACGTTGTTCACGGATAGTGCATTCAGCAAGCGGTTGAACACATTCGTGCGCAGGACCACCTGGAAAAGGGTGAAGTGCGGTTTCCCGATACACACCGTGGTGATGCTCTTGTTCTTCACCGTTGTCATGATCGCATCGGCGACGTTCGCGTCAGCTAAGTTCAGCACCTTCAATGGAAGTCCGGAGATCGGCGAACTGTCTTGGGCGTTGCTCTGCGCTTGGATCACCTCCGCGCCGAGTTCAACGGCCAGCTTGAAGTGGTTCAGCAAGTGCCGTTGCTTGTCCAAGGGAATGCGATCCAACCGTTCCTTCGGGGTCTGGACGTAAAGCACGTACCAGTCGCTGTGATAGTAGTTGGCCAGCCGTGCGGTCTTGCGGATTATGCGACCGGCTGTTTTGTGGTTGCTGCTGATACAGGCCAAGAACCGCTCATGCCGGAGTTGCATCGGCTTCTCCACTTCGCGCTCCACCTTCCGTTCCACTTGACCGGCCACCTCTTTCAACGCAAGCTCACGCAACTGTAAGATCTTGTCCGGCTGGAAGAAGTTGCGCAAGGCCATTTCCACTTTGGCCTTGTCGTAGATCTTGCCCTCCTTCATGCGCGCGATCAACTCGTCGGCCGTGAGGTCGATGTTCACCACTTCATCCGCACGTTGTAGGAAGCTGTCCGGTACCCGTTCCGTGATGGCGACTCCGGTGATGCGCTGTACTTCCTCGGTGATGCTCTCGATGTGTTGGATGTTCACCGCGGTGATAACGTTGATCCCGTTGTCCAGCAGTTCCACGATGTCCTCCCAACGTTTCGGGTGTTTGCTGCCCGGCACATTGCTGTGCGCAAGCTCATCCACGAGCACCCACGTAGGGCTGAGTAGTATTGTGGCGTTCAGATCGAACTCCTCCAACTTCTTGCCCTTGTAGAACAATTCCCGACGCGGGATCACGGGCAGGCCTTCCAACAAGGCGTGGGTCTCGGCGCGATTGTGCGTTTCGATGTAGCCCACCTGGATGTTCACGCCTTGCTCCAATAGTCGATGCGCCTCCTCCAACATGCGGTAGCTCTTGCCCACACCTGCACTCATGCCGATGTACACCTTCAAACGGCCGCGCTGAGCAGCGGGCCGTTCAAGGGGATCAATACCGCCGGAACCGATCATGGAAAACGAATGGCGAGACTCGTGGTGAAGAAGACATTCGTTGTGGCCGCATTGCCTGCGTCGTCCACGAAGATCTTGTCCTCGCTTTGCAGGAAACGAGCTTCGATGCGCCAAAGCACATTGCCACCGACCTGGCGATCCAGGTTCAAGGAGTAGCCCATGGTGTTGTATCCGTTCGGCGTTCCTGTGGCTCCAACGATAACACCATCCCGGTCTTGGTAAAGCTCCCAGCGCGCGGCCAGGTGCGTGCGTTCGTTGAAGCTGAAGCGGGGAACGAGCACAGGGCTCATCCACATGCTGCTTCTGTCTCCGCTTGCCGCCTGTTGCATACCGTGATCGAAACCCGCGATCAGCCCGAAGCGCTCCGTGATCTGCACCTGCACATAGAGGTTGTTGAAGTAGCGCAACTGGCTCACGCTGTCCGGTTGGTCATTGCCGATGAAGGTGCTCCAATTCAGTTTCACAGCGTCGGAAGCTGTGTAGGTGAGTTGCGTGCCGAACGCTGGGCTGTTGTTGCCATCGGGGCGTGCGATGCGCTGCCAGCCGTTGAGCACCATGCCGGACGCGTACCACTTCTCATTGGGACTGGTGTATCCCAGTTTCACGCCAGCTTCGTAGTAAGGTGAATTTTCAGCGAGCAGGCTCCGCGTCAGGTTCCAACAATCGACACCGATGGCGCTTTCGAAACCGATGTGACTGGGCATGATGCCCGCGTCTATCCACAGCTCGCGTGTCTTGCTCAATTTCACGCCCACGTTGGCCTCGAACACGTTGCGCAACAGTTCAGGTTCGGCAGCTAGGTTGTACTGCGCGTAAGTGCCGGCCATCAAGGCTAAGTTGCCCCGCACGTTGTCCTTCTCGTAGCCGAGCTTGATGAAGCCAAGGTTGAGCGTGGTCTCATTGTGGCGGCTGAAACTGTAGAAGGGACCCTGCCGTAAATGGTCGTCGGGGTTGGAAAGTTCGTAGCTGTAGTAGGCTTCCGCGTAAGCGCTCAGGTTGAAGGCGGAATCGAGCTGTGCGCTGGCCGGAATGGTCAGTGCCAATGCGATGGAAAGGATGGAGGTGCGCATGTGGGTCTTAAAGCGCATCGAGCGCGAGGTTGAGTTCAAGGACGTTCACGGTTGAAGGACCGAACAGAGCCAACAAAGGTCCGGTTCTGTGTTCATCGATCAATTTCCGGATCTCATCTTCATTGACACCCCGCACCTGAGCCACACGTGAGACCTGTATCACTGCGGCTTGCACGCTGAGGTGCGGGTCCAGCCCACTGCCGCTGGCGGTGACCATTTCACTGGGGATGGCGCTGCGCTGCACACCCGGGTTGTGTACCAGGAAGGTGTCGATACGCGCTTGCACGGCGGCCAGGTGGTCCGGGTTGCTTGGGCCCTTGTTGCTTCCGCCAGAGCCTTGGGCATTGTAGTCTATGGCCGATGGACGACCGTGGAAGTATCCATCACTGGTGAAGAGTTGGCCCACGTTGGCAGCGCCCACCGGGATGCCGTCGCGTTCGACGAGTTCGGCTGCGCCGCCTTGCGGGGCGATGATCTTCGCAAAGCCCAGGACAACGAGGGTGTAGAGGCCGCTGCAGAGGACCAGCATTACGGCGGTCATACGTAGGGCAGGGATCAGATTCGTTTTCATTGCAGGTTGCTGTGAGGTCATTGGATCGCACCTGCCGCGTCGATCCACTGGGTCGACCAGAACGGTGCGATGGAGAATGTGAGGTTCATGTTTCAGAAGAACGGGGTGATCAACACGTCGATCAGTTTGATGCCGATGAAGGGTACGATCACCCCACCCAGTCCATAGATCAGCAGGTTGCGGCGCAGAATGGCGCTGGCACCGATCGGCCGATAGGTCACACCTTTCAACGCCAGTGGAATGAGCATTGGGATGATGATCGCATTGAAGATCACCGCACTGAGGATGGCGCTTTCGGCGCTGTGCAGGTTCATGATGTTCAGCGTACCCAGTGCCGGAATGCTGACCATGAAGAGGGCGGGCACGATGGCGAAGTACTTGGCCACGTCGTTGGCGATACTGAATGTGGTGAGCGTGCCGCGCGTCATCAGCAGTTGTTTGCCGATCTCCACCACTTCGATGAGCTTGGTGGGGTCGTTGTCCAGATCCACCATGTTGCCGGCCTCCTTGGCGGCCTGTGTGCCGCTGTTCATGGCCACGCCCACATCCGCCTGGGCCAGCGCTGGTGCATCGTTCGTTCCATCGCCCATCATCGCCACCAGCCGGCCGCTCTGCTGTTCCTTCTTGATGTAGGCCATCTTGTCCTCGGGGGTGGCTTCGGCGATGTAGTCGTCCACACCGGCCTTCTCAGCGATGAACTTCGCGGTGAGCGGGTTGTCGCCTGTGACCATCACCGTCTTCACGCCCATCTTCCGCAGACGCTCGAAACGCTCGCTGATGCCGGGCTTGATGATGTCCTGCAGTTCGATGCAGCCGATCACCTGCTCGTTCTCGGTGACCACCAGCGGAGTTCCACCATTGGAGGAGATACGCTTCACAGCCTCGCCCACTTCCACGGGCATCTGATGTCCGGAGCGTTCAGCCAGCTTGCGCATGGCATCCTGGGCACCCTTGCGTATGCGACGACCATCGGGCAGGTCCACGCCACTGCTGCGCGTCTGTGCGGTGAAGGCGATCAGCTCGGCTCCTTGAAGTGAAAGGCCGCGCGTCACATCCGCACCCGCCAGTTCAAGAATGCTCTTGCCCTCGGGTGTCTCGTCGGCGAGCGAGCTCAGGGCGCAACTGCGGATGAAGTCCTTCAGGTCCACACCGGGCGCAGGATGGAAGGCCGTGGCCTTGCGGTTGCCAATGGTGATGGTACCGGTCTTGTCCAGCAGGAGTACGTCCACATCACCGGCGGTCTCGACGGCGCGACCGCTCTTGGTGATCACGTTGGCACGCAAAGCGCGGTCCATGCCAGCGATGCCGATCGCACTCAACAATCCGCCGATGGTGGTGGGAATGAGGCACACGAACAGGCTGATGAACGACGCGATCGTGATCACCGTGTTCGCTTGGTCGGCAAAGGGCTTCAAGGTCACACACACGATCAGGAACACGAGCGTGAATCCCGCCAGCAGGATGGTGAGAGCGATCTCGTTCGGTGTCTTCTGGCGGCTCGCACCTTCCACCAATGCGATCATGCGGTCCAAGAAACTGGTGCCCGGTTCCGCGGTCACCTGCACGGTGATGCGGTCGCTCAGCACGCGCGTGCCACCGGTCACACTGCTGCGGTCACCGCCCGCTTCGCGGATCACCGGCGCACTTTCCCCGGTGATGGCACTTTCATCGATGCTCGCCAGTCCTTGGATGATCTCGCCATCGGTGGGAATGGTGTCCCCGGCCTCGCAATAGAAGGCATCACCCTTGCGCAGTTCGCTGCTCCGGATGGTCTTCACGCTGCCATCGGCCAGCTTCAACTTGGCGGGCGTGTCCTCCCGCAGTTTTCGAAGAGAAGCTGCCTGTGCCTTGCCCCGCGCTTCGGCGATGGCTTCCGCGAAGTTGGCAAAGAGCAGGGTGATGAAGAGGATCAGGAAGACCACGGCGTTGTAACCGACACTGCCTTGGGAGTCATCGCCGCTGAAGGCGCTGTACAGCGTGACCAGCAGCATGATCGCCGTGCCGATCTCCACGGTGAACATCACCGGGTTGCGCAACATGGTGCGTGGGGCGAGCTTCACGAAGCTCTGCACGAGCGCTTCGCGGAATTGATCGCGTTGAAAGAGGGAGGTTGAGCTCATGGGATCGGATGATCAGGAAATGAGTGGAGCAGAGGGTCGAGTTCGGTTGTGAGTGATGTTCATCGATCAATGCGCCATGCCGAAGTATTCCGCCAAGGGACCCAGGGCCAGCGCGGGGAAGAAGCTCAGCGCGGCCAGGATGAAGATCAGCGTGAAGGTGAGCCCGCCGAAGGTGGCGGTGTCCGCGCGCAGGGTGCCGTCGCCCTCAGGAATGGCCTTCTTGGCGGCCAGCATTCCGGCGATCGCCATAGGACCGATGATGGGCAGGAAGCGCCCAAGGATCAGGACCAGACCCGTGACGAAGTTCCAGAAGAAGTTGTTGTCGCCCAGGCCTTCGAAGCCGCTGCCGTTGTTGGCCGCCGCGCTGGTGTTCTCGTAGAGCATCTCGCTGAAGCCGTGTGCGCCGGGGTTGTTCAGCCAATTGGCGGGAACCACGCTCCAATCAGCATCGCCATGATGCGTTATCGTGTAGCTGGCGATGGCCGTGGCGACAAGGATGAGGAAAGGGTGGAGCAGCGCGATCAACGTGGCGATCTTCATCTCCCGCGCTTCTACCTTCTTGCCGAGGAATTCCGGCGTGCGGCCCACCATCAATCCAGCGATGAACACCGCGATGATCAGGAACACGAAGTAGTTGAGGAAGCCAACTCCCACGCCGCCATAGAAGGCGTTGATCATCATGTCCAGCATCTGCAATGCACCCGACAGCGGCGTCATGCTGTCGTGCATGGCGTTCACGCTGCCGTTGCTCGTGGCCGTGGTGGCGATGCCCCAATAGGCACTGGCCTCCGACCCGAAACGCACTTCCT
>DAOORM010000073.1:0-8154 GCA_035389265.1 Flavobacteriales bacterium
GGGCCACAGTGGGCCATGGAAGGCAAGGCCATCGTGTACATGAGCGACCGCGACGGGTTGAAGAACCACGCGAGCTGGGGTAGCCAGGGTGACGCCTACGCCATCTTCCTGACCCAGGAGGCCTACGACAAGTACAAGATGTCCAAGGAGGAAGCCGAATTGGCCAAGGAGGATGATGAGAAGAACGACGAAGAGAAGGAGGGGGAAGGCAAGAAGAAGGATGGAAAGAAAGACGACAAGAAGAATGAGGAGGAAGACTTGGATAAGAAGGTGGAGCCGCTCGTATTCGACCTAGAAGGTGTCCAAGAACGTCGCGCACGCCTGACACCGAACTCGAGCTATCTCAGCGGAGCAGTGCTAAGCAACGATGGCGAGAAGGTGTGGTATCTCGCTGCATTCGAGAAGGGCACCGACCTGTGGCAGTACGAAGTGCGCACCCGGGAGACCAAGATCCTCAACAAGATGGGTGATGGTTGGGCTGGTGGACTCATGTTGGACAAGGAAGGCAAGAAGCTCTTCTATATCGCCAACGGAACCGTCAGCTACTACGACACCGATAAGAGCGAGAACAAGAGCGTTGGCATCAATGGGGAGATGGTGTTGAACGAAGGCGCCGAGCGCGCGTACATCTACGAGCATATCTGGCGCCAGGTGAAGAAGAAGTTCTATCGCGTTGATCTCCAAGGTGTGGATTGGGACAAGTACAAGGCCGAGTACAAGCGATACCTACCCTACATCAACAACAACCATGACATGGCCGAGCTATGCAGTGAGTTGCTCGGAGAGCTCAACGCTAGCCACACTGGGGCGGGGTATGGTGGCGATGAGGTGCCCAACGCCGATGAGACCGCCTGCTTGGGTCTGCTTTACACGAACGAACCCGGCCCAGGATTGAGGATCGCCGAGGTCTTGGAGAATGGTCCGGTGATCAAGAAGGGATCGAAGATCAAGGCCGGTCATGTGATCGAGAACATCGACGGCGACACCATCGCGTCCGACGTGGACCCGGCGCGTTACTTCAACCGCAAGGCCGGCAAGCCCATGCTGCTGGGAATGTTCGATCCCAAGACCAAGACACGCTGGACCGAAACGGTGAAACCCATCACCGCATGGGAAGAGAGCCAGCTGTTGTACAAGCGTTGGGTGGAGCGCTGCCGACATCTGGTGGATAGCCTCAGCGGTGGCCAGCTCGGCTACGTGCATGTCCGCGGCATGGACGACGGCAGTTTCCGCGTCGTCTTCGAGGAGGCCCTGGGCCGCTACAACAACAAGAAGGGCCTTGTAGTGGACACACGGTTCAATGGAGGTGGTTGGTTGCACGATGACCTGGCCACCTTCCTGAATGGGAAGACCTACATGCGCATGGAGCCGCGCGGGCAGAAACTCGGCACCGAGCCACAGTTCAAGTGGCAGAAGCCCAGTGTGGTGGTGATGAGCGAAGGCAACTATAGTGATGCGCACATGTTCCCCGTTACCTACCGGGCCATGGGCATCGGCAAATTGGTGGGTATGCCTGTGGCGGGCACCGGCACCGCCGTGTGGTGGGAGGGCCTGCAGAACAACATGTGGTTCGGGATACCTCAAGTGGGCATGATCGACAACAACGGCAACTACCTCGAGAACCAGCAGCTCGATCCCGATGTGCGGCAGCCGCTGGAACCTGGGGCCGTGAGCCAGGGTCGCGATCAACAACTGGAAGAAGCGGTGAAGGTGTTGATGAAGTAGGGGTGGCCTTCACGTCCGGCATCATGACGAACCCCGGCCATTGGTCGGGGTTCGTTCGTGTCGGGCAGATCAACTTGTATCATGTGGGTTCGATCCGAAGGCAAAACAACCAAGAACGACTCTCTATTTGGCGCCTCTGCATGCGCAGGCAAGCTTAAGGACCTCAACTAACATATCTGAACTTCAATCTTAACGGATCGAATCAGCGAACGGAGCCGCTGGAGCCCGTACCAGTTTTTTCGAGTGTAGCTGTGGCTTGGGTTTTGGTGTAAACGCGACACCGACAGACTCGGTCGGTTGTAAGGACCTGCAGAACTTCCCAACAAAGTACAGGCACCGTACTTGATCAATTTGCGCCCATAATTTGATGATATGACAGCCGACAGTAACCGTGATCTAGGCTGAACGCTCAATGAACAGGAGGCCAGCGTAACGGTGACCTTGTATGCAAATGAAATGGCAAAAATTAGGCAGGTCTAATAAATTATCTAGTTTTGACGCATGTTGGGGAGGTGTCTTTTACTCATTCTATTTCTGAGTTCCTGTGCGAAGCTGGAGCCCACGTTGCCCGAGGACGATTCCTTGCTCGATGGGCCGATGGAAGGATTGAGTGGCGAGGAGCGTGCCCGTTTCATACGTGGTGATTTGGCTTTCAACGACGAAATCTTCCATGCTGGGAATGGCCTCGGACCCTTATTCGTTGCCACCAGCTGTGGAAGTTGCCATGCGGGCGATGGGCCCGGACATCCGTTCAGCACGCTCACCCGCTTCGGGCAGGTCGATGCTACTGGGAATCTCTACCTCGATCAGGGCGGCCCGCAACTGCAGCACCGGGCCATTCCCGGCGCACAGCCAGAGATCATACCGGCCGGAGCTTCTTCGAGCCAATTCCTGCCACCGCTGAATACCGGCTTGGGGTTCCTTGATGCCGTGAGCGATATGGACATCATGACATTCGCCGATGAGAACGACCTGGATGGTGATGGCATCAGTGGTCGGCCCAATTGGGTTGTGCGCAAGGGTTATAGCCCGGAGCGGCCCGGCTCAGTACAGCAAGCAAGCCTGTACATGGGCCGTTTCGGTCGCAAGGCCGGTGCCTTCGACCTCCTCCAGCAAACCGCCTCGGCCTACAATCAGGATATCGGGGTCGTTAGCACGTTCGAACCGGTGGATCCATATACCGGTGAAGAACAGGATCCGGAGGTGCTCACGGCCACCATCCATGATGTGGTCTTCTATCTCCGAACGCTGAAGGCACCCCTCCAACGGGAACCGGACAACGCGGAGGTGATCGCTGGGGAAGCGATCTTCATGGATATGGGCTGTGGCAAATGCCACCGGGCTGAAATGACCACCGGCGAGAGCCCCATAGCGGCACTCGCCAACAAGACCTTCCGGCCTTTCACCGACCTGTTGATGCACGACATGGGACCCGGCCTTGACGATGGGTATACCGAAGGGTCGGCGCTTACCAGCGAATGGCGGACGCCAGCCTTGTGGGGCCTGGGGCTGTTCCCGGATAGTCAGGGTGGTGGCTACTTCCTGATGCACGATGGCCGCGCGCACAGTATTGAAGAGGCCATCGGTCTGCACGGTGGCGAAGGCGCCGCTGCGCGCGATGTCTTCAATGCACTGAATGCGAGCGATCGGGTGCGGCTCCTGCATTTCCTGGAAAGCCTTTGACATGGACCGCCGCCGCTTCATACACCAAGGATGCCTCGCCTGCGCAGCAACCCTGCTTGCTCCGGTCATGCTCAGTTCGTGCGGAAGCATGCGCGTGGTGGTTGGCACCTTGGAAGGTGAGGACCTTGTGCTGCCACAAGGATCGTTCTTGGGTAAGGACGGCGCAGCGCTTACGCAGGTGGTCGCATCGCATCCGAAATTGAAGCAGCCCATCGCTGTATTCCACACGCAACAGGGCTACCACGCAGTTCTAATGCGCTGCACGCACAAAGGCGTGGAACTCCGCATCGTGGGCGAGCGCCTGGAATGTTCAGCACACGGTAGTCTGTTCGATCAGCGCGGTGCGGTGCTGGAAGGACCGGCCAGCGTGCCGCTGCGCTCGTTCCCCGTGCAGGAACGGGATGACCGCATCCATATCTCCTTGAGCGCATGAAGCGGCTGCCTCTTGTCGCCATGCTGCTCTTCGCGTGGCCTGCCATGGCCCAAGTGGATACGTCCCTGTTCGTGCGCTCGGTAGTGCCCGACAGCGTGAAGCGGACCGCATTGAACATGGACGCCGTGTACAACCGGCCCTTCCTCACCTACGAAAAGGCACCGGTGAGCCTTGGGGGCTATGTGGAAGCGAAGGCCGAACACCTCGGCACCGATGGCGTTAGCGAGGGCATGAGCTTCTCTTTGCAGCGCATGACCCTGTTCGTAGCCTCATCCATCCATCGACGTATCAAGTTCCTCAGCGAGATCGAACTGGAAGAGGGAGGTAAGGAGATCGGCATCGAGTTCGCCGCGATAGATCTGGAACTTCATCCCCTGTTCGTCCTGCGTGGTGGCATCGTGATGAATCCCATCGGGGCCTTCAACCAGAATCACGACGGGCCGAAATGGGAGTTCAACGATAGGCCACTGTTGGCTGTACAGATGCTTCCCGCCACGTGGAGCAATGTCGGTTTCGGCATGTATGGCAAAGGCGGCAGGCGGGATTGGACCTTCGGCTATGAACTGTACCTCACCAACGGGTTCAATGACGCCATCATCGGTAATTCAGAGAACAAGACCTTCCTGCCAGCCGCGAAGGCGGATCCTGATCGCTTCAGCGAGAGCTTCAATGGTGTTCCGTTGTTCACAGGCAAACTCGCGGCGCGCCATCAACGCTTTGGCGAGATCGGGTTGAGCACCATGAACGGCGTGTACAACAAGTTCCAGGAAGATGGTCTTGTGCTTGACAAGCGCCGCCGGGTGGATGTGGTCGCGATCGATGCGAACAGCACCATTGCGCGCTGGGGTACGCGCTTCAATGGGGAGTGGGCGTGGGTGCTGGTGGACGTGCCCGAGACCTATTCGCAACAATACGGAGAGCGGCAACAGGGCGGCTTCCTGGATATCGTGCAGCCTATCGCAAAAGGTCGGTTGCTTTGCTTCGAACAGGCGATACTGAACGTGGCGGTGCGAATGGAATATGTGGACTGGAACCACGGCACCTTTCGCGAAACGGGTGGTGCCATCGGTGACGACGTATGGGCCGTGGTACCTGCCATCAGCTTCCGGCCGGCGCCGGAAACGGTGATCCGATTGAACTACAGGTACATGCGCGAGCGTGATCTCCTTGGCAACCCACCAGCGATAACGGGCGGTTTCCAATTTGGCGTGGCCAGCTACTTCTGATCGCCGTACCGCAGGATCCGTTCAAACTCCTCTGGCACCGTCATCGGCTTCAGCGCAGGCACATCCGCCCCGCCGGTATTTCCGATCGGCACTGTGCCCACGAAGCTCTTCACACCGCCGAAGACCAGCCGTGGCAACTGCCCGATGATCTCGCGCGTGTTCTTGGTGCGGAACCCGAACTTGAGCATCCGCCAGTGAACGGCATTGTGCTCGGGCGGCCAACGTTGACCGAGGATGTGGGCCCGCTCGAGATGGTGCCATTCGAGTTGGAGATCGCCGAGCGTTCGAGCCTCTTCGCTCTTGTGCAACTCTGCTACGTAGTACGGCCGCACCTGGGTCGGCATGGCCCAATGAAGTTTCATTGCTTCACCGGCAACTTGCCGCACCCCTCATTTTGGCAGCACTGGGGCAATTTGGCAAAGGCGGCTGCATCACCGGGTGTGCCATCGGCGGAGTACCCCAGCTTGGTGAGCGCTGCACGCAACTTGTCCGCGTCGGTCTTGCGCGGATCGTAGATCACATTCACGGCAGCGGTGGTGAGGTCCACATCCACCTTCTTCACGCCCTTGGTATAGACGAGTTCGGTCTCGATGGTCTTCTCGCACATATCGCAGATGGCTGTGCTCTGGATGGCGATGCTGGCTGACTTACCGTCCGGGGAGGTGGACGTGGATTGCGCGAAGGCACCCAAGGTGCAAATAGCTAGAAGTATGCTTAGGATGTGTTTCATGCTACGTGGCTGCTCCGGACTCGACCGGGCGTTGCAAGTTACATACCGTTTGCGTCACCGCACCCTGCTCGCGTTCAGGATCGCCAGCAGCGCCACGCCCACATCCGCAAAAACGGCTTCCCACAGCGTGGCCAAACCGCCCGCGCCAAGCACGAGCACAACGGCCTTCACGGTGAAGGCCAGCACGATGTTCTGGGTCACCACACGCTTGGTGGCCTTGCCGATGCGGATCGCTTCAGCAATGCTGCTCGGCTTGTCGTTCTGCAAGACCACGTCGGCGGTCTCGATCGCCACATCGCTGCCCAGACCGCCCATGGCGATGCCCACATCACTGAGGGCCAGCACAGGTGCGTCATTGATGCCGTCGCCCACGAAGGCCACCACGGCGGTGGGGTCCTTCTTCGTCTCTTGCATTCGGGTCACCTTGTCCTGCGGCAGCAGATCGCCGAAGGCTTTGGTGATGCCGAGCGTTGCGGCCACGCGCTGCGTGATCGCTGTCTTGTCGCCGCTGAGCATTACAATGTCGCGGATGCCTTGGGCTTTGAGCAGGCTGATGGTCTCCTTCGCGTCGGCCTTGATCTTATCGGCAACAGTGAGGTAGCCCGCGTACGCGCCGCCGACAGCGCACACGACGATGGTGTCCTCCACGGCATCCACTTCCGCCGGGTAGGGCACGTTGAACTTCTGCAGCAAGCGCGTGTTGCCGACCAGCACCTCCTTGCCGTCCACCGTGCCGCGCATGCCGTGCGCACTGATCTCTTCCACCTTGGTGGCATCGCCCACCGCATCGCCCTGCGGATGCTTCAGCACCGCCTGTGCAATGGGATGCGTGCTATGGGTCTCCATGGCTTTGATCACACCGAGCAAGCGGTTCTCGGTGATCCCAGCGGCCGGCTTCACCTCCTGTACGGCGAAGACGCCTTCGGTGAGCGTGCCGGTCTTGTCCATCACGACGGTGTTCACCTTGGTGAGCACATCGAGGTAGTTGCCGCCCTTCAGCAATATGCCTTTGCGGCTGGCCGCGCCGATACCGCCGAAGTAGCCCAGAGGAATACTGATGACCAGCGCGCACGGGCACGAGATCACCAGAAAGATGAGCGCGCGGTAGAGCCAGGTGTTGAAGACGTAGGGATCCACGATGAGCATCGGCACCAGCACGATGCCAACGGCCAAGGCCACCACGATCGGCGTATAGATGCGTGCGAAGCGGCGGATGAAGAGTTCCGTTGGCGATTTGCTCTTCGCGGCGTTCTGCACGAGGTCCAGAATGCGTGCGAGGCTGCTTTCCCCGAAGGGCTTGGTCACTTCCATGTCCACCACCTTGTCCGTGGCGATCATGCCCGCGAGAACCGCTGCATCTTTCACGATGGTGCGCGGGACGCTTTCACCGGTGAGCGCCGCAGTATCGAAGGAGGCTTGGTCGCTGAGCAGCTTGCCGTCCAGCGGAACACGATCGCCTACGCGGATGCGGATGGTGTCACCGACCTTCACCTCGGCGGCGGGCGTTTCCACCGGGACACCATCGCGCATCACGTTCGCGGTATCGGGCCGTACATCGAGCAGCGCTTGGATGTTGCGCTTGGCGCGGTCAATAGCAGCGTCCTGGAACAATTCGCCCACGGCGTAGAAGAGCATCACGGCCACGCCTTCGGGATATTCCTGGATGAAGAACGCGCCGATGGTGGCGAGGCTCATCAAGAAGAATTCGCTGAACACATCGCCCTTGGCGATCGCCTTGATCGCCTTGACCAGCACGGGAAGGCCCACGGGCAGATAAGCCGCGAGGTACCAGGCGAGGCGCTTCCATTCCGGTTGGAAGAACTGTGGCACAAGCTGGTCGATGGCAATGCCGCCTATAAGCAGGACGAACGAGGCGATGGCGGGGAGGTAAGCGCGCCATGCGGATCGGGTTCCTGCCGTTTTCGCGTCGTTGGTATGATCGTGGTCGGAACTCATAGTTCTGCTGTTGTTCACGCCAAAAGGGCTGTGGAAGATTCGATGATCACTTTACGACTGGTTCAATGCCGATGCCCATCCGATGCATTGTGCTGCTGCTGCACCGGCTGCGGTCCGTTCAGTGGACCTGAACTAAGCTGTACTGTCAGGAAACCGCTGGGCAACTTCACACTCACCACGACTGCAAAATCGTTCGGCTTGCTGAGCGTCGCGACGAAATAGCCCTTCTTGTGCGGCGTCAACTCATGATTGCCAAAGGACATGTCATCGTACTTGACATAGGCCGTGCCCGTCAAGCCATCTACGGGGAGTGTATTGCCGAGTGTATCCAGCAGGTAGAAATGGGCTTCTTTCCAAGCCACGACCATTTCTATGTAGTGCGTACCTGCATCACCAAGGAT
>DAOORM010000074.1:0-8121 GCA_035389265.1 Flavobacteriales bacterium
CAAAGAGGCCAAGATCAAGGCGGAAGCCGAGAAGATGGCCAACGGGCTCGCCGACAAGACCCTGAAGATCGGCGCCAAGGCCGGTGAGAAGGGCAAGATCTTCGGCAGCGTCAACACCATCCAGATCGCTGACGCCATCCGCGCGCTCGGCTTCGAGGTGGATCGCAAGAACATCAAGCTGAAAGGTGATGCCATCAAGTCCCTCGGCAAATACGAGGCTGAAGTGGTGTTCCACCGTGACGTGATCAAGACCATCCCCTTCGAGGTGGTGGAAGAGTGATCGACCGCAGCAAGTGAACTAGAGGAAGGGTCTGCCATACGGCAGGCCCTTTTTCGTTGCACTCGTTCTGGAAGCCGACCTTCGCTCAGCATGCCCACGATCAGCCACATCACCCTCTTCCCCCTCAGCATCCCACTGAAGGCGCCGTTCGTCACCTCCCTCGGTGCGCTGGAAGCCGTGGAGAGCGTGGTCGTGCGCATCACCACGAATGATGGTCTCGTCGGTTGGGGCGAGTGCAATCCGTTCTGGTCCATCAGTGGTGAAACGCAGGAGACGTGCATGTCCGTCGGGAAACACATCGCCCGCGTCTTGATCGGGCATGATGCCACCGACATCGAAGGCCTGCACGCCCTTCTGGACCGCCTGATCTTCGCCAACAACAGCATCAAGAGCGCCTTCGACATCGCCTGCCACGATATCGCGGCGCAAGCCGCCCGGTTGCCGTTGTATCGCTACCTCGGGGGAAGTGAGAACCGTACGTTGATCACCGACTACACTGTAAGCCTAGGGACCAAGGAGAAGATGGCTGCCGATGCACAAGCCATCGTCCACAACGGGTTCCAGGTGATCAAGGTGAAGCTCGGTGGTGCGCCCCAAGAGGATATCGAGCGCGTTCTTGCCATACGCGCAGCCATTGGTAATCCGGTACCGTTGCGCATCGATGCCAACCAAGGCTGGTCGCCGGAGCAAGCGATACTTGTGCTGAACGCCCTGGGCGATGCGAACATCCAACATTGTGAAGAACCCATTCCGCGCTGGCAGTTCATGGAGCTGCGTCGCGTCAAGGAGGCCTCACCGATCCCGATCATGGCCGATGAGAGCTGCTTTGATCAACACGATGCCGAACGCTTGATCGGACTCGACGCCTGTCATCGCTTCAATATCAAACTCGGCAAGAGCGGTGGGCTCTTCAAGGCGAAGAAGATCATCGCCCTGGCGGAGGCCGCAGGCATGGAAGTACAGATCGGCGGCTTCCTGGAGTCGCGCCTGGCGTGGACCGCATCGGCACACCTGGCCATGACCAGTGACGCTGTGCGCTATTGCGATATGGATACGCCGCTGATGTTCACCGAAGATCCAGTTGTCGGTGGGCTCACGTATGGCGCTCGGGGCACCATCACCGTACCTCCCGCGCTCGGACTGGGAGCCTCCATCGGTCCCGCCTTCCTGAATGGTGGGATCGAGGTGCGCTGATCACATCAGGATATTGTTCTGCGGCTGTAACGGTTTGGGCACGTCCGTTTCTCCCAGCATCTCGCGCAGGTCGATCTCGATGCTCCGCGTCATGGCCGTGATGGGCACATCGTTCGCGCTTCCCTCGAAGGGGTTCTCCGTGCTCTCGCCGATGCGCTCCATCATCATGAACACCCACGCCACCAAGGCGGTGAACGGTATCGTGAGCCACACGAAACCTTCGCCCAGCTTGGCGAATTCACCCAGCATACCGAATGGGACCAACGTGTTGAACAAACGCACGAACATCAGGTTCAACGTGGCGTACTGGCGCGGGTAGGGGAAGTTCTTGATGCGTTCACACTTCCCTTGCTGGCCATAGAGGTCCACGAGCATGTTCTGCATCTCCACATGGCGCAGTTCGTGGATCAAGCCACGGGACTGTAACTCGCGCAGATCGCGTGACTGTTGGGCGATGAGCTGGGTGGCCACATTGCTCTTGCTCGTCACGAGCACTTTCTCCTCTGCGCTGATCAGGTCGGTGAGCGCATCGGCGAGTTTGTTCCCGTCCTGCTCATCCACCGGGTACGCCTTACGGAATTCGCGGTTGTATACCTTGATCATGTGCTCCCAGACCCGTGGTGCGCGCAACTGGAAACGCAACGCGTGCAGCCAGGCGATGTGGCGGTGCACGAGCCGGGTGCGAATGCGCTGCAGTTCGCCCTCATCAACCTCTTTGCCCGTAGGGGCTGTCACGAAGTCGATGGCCATGATGGTCCACGACCGGCTGCTGTTGACGATGGCCCCGTAGATCTGCCGCGCTTCCCATAACCTGTTGTAGGTGGCGTTGTTCTTGAAACCCACGATGAAGGCCACCGCTGTACCGATCATGGCGATGGGCACCCACGGGATGGTGAGCCATTTCCAATCGAACACTTGATAGAGCAAGGTGGGGATGCTACCCAACACGAGATACCAGATGATGTCGCGACGGGTCCAATACAGGACCTCGCGCAGTTTGAAGCGTCGTCCAGCGTGCATTTGTCAGCTGTTCAAGCGTGTTTCTTCAAGATCCAGATTGCTCTCCATCTTGCGGATGACCTCCAGGTCGAACATGTGTTCCTTGCGTGCGCTTTCCAACGCGCTACGCTGCAGGCTGATGAGGAGGCGCGCATAGGCCCGGTTCGTATCGTCCCGTTGCCCTGCGTGTTCCGCATTGTGTAGACTTTCGATGGAGCGGAGATAATTCTGTTCGAGGTGCAGGAAGTGCTGCTGGGTCCGTTCGATCTGCGGTGTCTTTTCGGGAATGGTCTCCAAATGATCGATCACCGCGCGCACCATGCGTCCGCGTAAGAGCAGCTCCTGTTCTTCTTCCGGTTTGCGCGGATCCACTTCCTGCACCTTCAGCTTCTTCACCACCCACGGCAAGGTGAGACCCTGACCCACCAGGGTCACCAGGATCACTACGAAGGTGATCACGAGTATGGTGGACCGATGTGGGAACGGATCGCCGTTGGGCAGCTCATTCGGGATGGAGAGCGCCGATGCCAGCGACACCACACCGCGCATGCCCGCCCAGCTGAGCACTGTGGGCGCGCGCCAGCCGGGGTTCGGCTCGCTTTGACGGATGCTCGCGAACAGCAGCCGTGGAACATGCGCCGCAGGGTACATCCACACGAATCGGATCAAGATCACCAGCACGCTCACCACCAGGCCGTAGATGATCGCTTCGTTCAGCGCATGGGGATCCATGTCGCCCACGATGTCCGGTAGTTCGAGACCGATCAGGATGAACACCAGTCCGTTCAGCATGAAGATCAACGTCGACCACACGTTGTAGGCCTGTACCCGCGAGCGATGGTCCAGGAAGGCATGTGAACGGTAGCTCAGGAATAGTCCGCCACTTACCACCGCAAGCACACCAGAGGCATGGAACTCCTCTGCGATGATGTACATGAGGTACGGTGTCATCAAGGTCATGGCCGTATCGATGCTCGCGGTGGTGGGCAGCGTGCGGTGGAGCAGGTAGATGACACCACCCAGGGCCAGACCCGCCACGATGCCTCCCAACGACACGATGAAGAACTGTTGCACGGCCAGGTGTGGGGTGAAATGCCCGGTCATCACCGCTGCCAAGGCGAAGCGGAACACGATCAAGCTGCTCGCATCGTTCACCAGGCTTTCGCCCTCCAGAATAGTGGTGGCCCGCTTTGGGATGTGTACGCCCTTGAGCACCGAAGTGGCGGCCACCGCATCAGGCGGGCTGATGATGCCGCCGAGCAGGAAGCCCAAGCCCAGGGTGAAGCCGGGAATGAGCCAAGTGGTGAAGTATCCCACCACTAGGGAGGTGAAGAACACCAACCCGAAAGCGAGCATGCTGATGCTCCGTTTCCAACGCCAGAACTCGCGCCACGAGGTGAACCAGGCCGCCTCGTAAAGCAGGGGAGGGAGGAAGATGAGGAAGATGAGCTCGGGGTCGACACGAACATGCGGAATGCCGGGGATGAAGGCGACCCCCAGGCCACCCAAAACCAATAGGATGGGGTAGGCGATGCGCAGTTTCGGGCTCAATAATGTGAATAGAGAGACCGCGAAGAGCAAGCCGATGACGAGGAGCAGGTCGTGGTGCATGCAGCGTAGAGCGGAGCGGGGATGAAGATGCAACCACTTTCGGTGATGAACATCACGTGGTGTGAAGAGCGCTGGTCAAACTCGCGTCCATAGCTTAATTTCGCAGCGCAATGCGCCGCCTCTTCGCCGCTTCGGTGATCGTGGTGCTGGGTCTTGTTCACCTGGCGCCCTTGGCGGTGCTGATCCAATTCCATGTGGACCGGGCCCATATCGAGCGCGAGCTCTGTGTGCAGCGCGAGGTGATGGCCGAAATGCGCACCTGCCATGGCGAATGCCAGCTGAGCAAGCGCTTCCGGGCCTTGGAGCAGCAGGCCAATGATGAGTTCCCCACGGAGCGCATTGAGACCCGCTTCGAACCCAAGACACCGAAAGCGGAAAAGTTGTATATCGTGTTGCCTACTGCAGCACGCAGCTGGCATCCGGTGCTTGTGGAGACCCCGCTTGAAGGGGATGTGAACACCGCAGAGCCGGTGCCCTGGTGCTGACGGGATAGCCTGCCTCCCTATCCCGCTTATGGCGGGACCGGACGCGGGCATCGGTCGGACCCTTCCACTTCAACCATAATGATCAGGATACTGGCTGCATGGCTTTGGCTGTGTTTGCCCCTGGCCGCATCGGCATGTGACGTATGCGGCATCTTCCTCGGTGTGCAGCCCAACGAAAGGCGCAACACCATCGGCTTGTTCTACCGGAGCAGGTTCATGGAGGGCTCCACCCAGATCCCGGAGACCTCCTACCTCATCCCCAAACACGGTACGCATGTGCCCGCGGGCGTGGCTTCGCGCACCGTGCCCATGGTGGAGGCTGTGAACGTGGCCGAGCTGCGAGCCGACCTCCGCTTGAGCGATCGGGTCTTCTTCCTAGCCAGCTTACCCCTCACGAACACCTACCGCAGCGTGAACAACTACCAGGTGCTGGACGCTTATGGTCTGGGCGATGCCTTTGCCATGTTCCGCTATCAAGTGGTGAACACACGTTGCGACGAGCGGGAACCCCTTTTCGTGCACCGCTTCCTTGTGGGGGCTGGTGTGAAGATGCCGCTCGGGCGCAACGACCTGCGGATCAACGATGAACTGGTGAGCCCCGATGTGCAATTGGGCACGGGCTCCTGGGACGGTCTTGCATCCTTGGAATACTCCGTGCGGAGCGGACGCACGGCCGGTGGGGTCAGTGTATTGGGGCGTTTCAACAGCACCAATGCCGACGACTACCAGCTGGGACACGGGATCAGCACCACCGCCGAGGTCTTCCATCGGTTCGGCAGCGACACCTTGAGTTTCGCTCCCGCCATCGGTGGCTACGCCGAATGGATGGACCATGACCGCGTGAGCGGCGTGGTCGATACCGGGACCGGTGGTACCACGGTGTTCAGCCATACCGGGCTGCGCGCTTGGTGGAACCGTTTCTCCTTTTCCGCTTACTACCAGCATGCCCTGCTGAACAACGAGGGCGAACACATCACCCCGACCCGACATCGTATCGTGGTCGGCCTTACGTACAACATCAACAACTGAAGACTTTCAAGATGAACACCAAGAACCTCGCGATCATCGCGACCATGGCACTCGCCATCACCGCGTGCAAGAAGGACGAGGAGGCACCAAGCCCTTCGAATTCAACGCCCACTCCGACCACGGGCACGGTCAACATGGCCTTCAACCTGTACGTCGGTAACAGCGCGTTGGACATGAACGCCATCTACCAGGATGGCGCAGGCCATGCCATCCGGTTCACCAAGACCAAGTTCTACGTATCCAATGTTCACCTCACCGATCATGACGGCAACGTGCTTGGCCACTACGAGGACAAGTACATCCTGGTCGACGCTTCCAACGCGAGCAACACCTTCACCTTGGGTACGCTCGCACCCGCTGAAGTGCACGGTGCGGAGATCACACTGGGTCTCGCACCGGAGGCGAATAACTCAGACCCGCTTACGGCTGAAGCGCCATTGAACGATCCCGACATGATGTGGGCCTGGAGTGCTTCCGCGGGTCGCATGTTCCTCAAGCTCGAAGGCCGCGTGGATCGGAACAACGACGGCGACGTGGATGACGCTGAGGACGGCGATTTCTTTTACCACTGCTTGAACTTGAACGGTGACCTCTTGCGCGAGATCGATGTGCATGTGCACGATGATGTAACGGCAGGTGGCACGGCCTTGCTGAACACCAAGGTGGACCTTGGCGTGCTCGTTTCCGGCCTTGACTTCATGACCAACCCCGAGGCGATGGACGGCGGTGCCCAGTGCGTGGTGGCCATGGACAGCCTTTCCACGGCGATCAGCGAGCTCTAAGGAGCGTCCAACCCTGGTGACAGGCGGGACCGGGAACGGTCCCGCCTGTTGCGTTCCGCCCCGTCCTGATCGGCTGTTCGCTAGCTCTTACCTTCGCGCCGCGAAATCGTATCCCAAGCATGAGCCAGATCTTCGACCTCGACATGATCAAGGCGGTCTACAGCCGCTATCCCGCACGTGTGGCCGCAGCCCGCAAGGCCGTCGGGCGCCCGCTGACCCTCACCGAGAAGATCCTTTACGCCCATTTGTGGGACGGTGAGGCCAAGGGTGCCTTCAACCGCGGAAAGGATTATGTCGATTTCGCACCGGACCGGGTGGCCATGCAGGATGCAACGGCCCAAATGGCCCTGCTCCAGTTCAGCACCACCGGTCGTAAGACCGTGGCCGTTCCCAGCACGGTGCACTGCGATCACTTGATCCAGGCCCGCGTGGGTGCCAAGCAGGACCTGCAGGACGCACTGCTGAAGAGCAACGAGGTGTTCAACTTCCTGGAGAGCATCAGCAACAAGTACGGCATCGGCTTCTGGAAGCCCGGTGCGGGGATCATCCACCAGGTGGTGCTCGAACAGTACGCCTTCCCGGGCGGCATGATGATCGGCACCGATAGCCATACCGTGAACGCGGGCGGCCTGGGCATGATCGCCATCGGCGTGGGTGGCGCGGACGCCTGCGATGTGATGAGCGGCCTGGCCTGGGAACTGAAGTGGCCCAAATTGATCGGCGTGAAGCTCACCGGTAAGCTCAGCGGCTGGGCCAGCCCCAAGGACGTGATCCTGAAGGTGGCCGGTATCCTCACCGTGAAGGGCGGGACCGGTGCCATCGTGGAATACTTCGGACCCGGCGCGGAGAGCATGAGCTGCACCGGCAAAGGCACCATCGCCAACATGGGCGCCGAGATCGGGGCCACCACCAGCACCTTCAGCTACGACGACAGCATGTCCCGCTACCTCAAGGGCACCGGTCGTGCCGAGGTGGCTGCCTTGGCCGATGGCATCAAGGAGCACTTGCAAGGTGACGCGGAGGTCTATGCCGATCCTGCGAAGTACTTCGATCAGGTGATCGAGATCGACCTGAACACGCTGGAGCCACACATCAACGGGCCCTTCACACCCGATCTGGCCTGGCCGTTGAGCAAGTTCGCCGCGGCCGTGAAGGAGAACGGCTGGCCTGCCCAACTGGAAGTGGGCCTCATCGGTTCCTGCACCAACAGCAGCTACGAGGACCTCACCCGTAGCGCGAGCCTCGCGCAGCAGGCCGTGGACAAGAAGTTGAAGGCGAAGAGCGAGTTCACCATCACCCCGGGCAGCGAAGTAGTGCGTTTCACCGCCGAGCGCGATGGGCTCTTGAAGACCTTCGATACCATGGGTGGTGTGGTGATGGCCAATGCCTGCGGCCCCTGCATCGGTCAGTGGGCGCGCCATAGCAACGACCCCAACCGTAAGAACTCCATCATCACCTCGTTCAACCGCAATTTCGCGGCGCGCAACGACGGCAATCCCAACACCCACGCCTTCGTGGCCAGCCCCGAGATCGTGACCGCCATGGCCATCGCCGGCGACCTCACCTTCAACCCCATGACCGATGAACTGGTCAACGAGGAGGGCAAGATGGTGAAGCTCGATGAGCCGAAGGGTCTGGAATTACCTCCCAAAGGATTCGCCGTGGAGGACGCCGGTTTCATCGCACCCGCCGCCGATGGCAGCACCGTGCAAGTGGTGGTGAAGCCCGATAGCGAGCGCCT
>DAOORM010000075.1:0-8101 GCA_035389265.1 Flavobacteriales bacterium
GCAAGCCGTTCTGGGTGACCGCGATATGAGCGATGAGCCAGTAAGCCGAATTCAGCTCGTGACCCTCGCACACGAAGCGGCGGTGTAACGCTTGAGGATCCGGCACGCCCTCCACCAGTTTGCGGAGGTAGAACCGGGTGTATTCGCGGGTCTTGTCGATGGTGTGCGCCAGTACGGCCGCTTCGGTAATCATCCGTTCTTGTTTTCGGTGGGCAAGATCGGCACTTCTCCGGACCGTTGGTCCGTCTATCTTTGCCGCCCTTCCATCGACCTCCGGCGGTGGAAGGTTTCAGGAGAGGTGCCGGAGTGGTCGATCGGGTCTGTCTCGAAAACAGATGTGCCCGCAAGGGTACCGGGGGTTCGAATCCCTCCCTCTCCGCCAAGGAAGCCCGTGCTACGGAAGTGGCCGGGCTTTTTCTTTTCGCGGATCAGCCAAGCGCAGCTTGAGCGGATCCGTGAAAAGGAAAACCCAGGGTCGCGAAGCGATACCGGGCGTCCTTGAAGCCTCCCCCCATTCGGGATAGCGCGCCTCGCGCGATCCTCCTATACCGATCAGCCAAGCGCAACTTGAGCGGATCCGCGAAAAGAAAAGGCCCAGGATCGCGCAGCGATACGGGCTTCTTTGGATCATTCCCACTCAACGGGGTATTACGAACGACAACGGCCCCAGAGAACTGGAGCCGTCGCCTTCAGACGTGGGGAGACCACCACAGACTCCCAGCACGCACCTACTTGGTCACCGCCTTCTTGGTGTTCATCGCCTTATTGGCGTCGCACCACTGGCTCCATTTCGTGAATTGTTCCGGGGTGAGCACAGCTTTCAATTCGGTCTCGTACTTGGCTGCGCCTTCGTACTTGTTCCCAGCGGCTTTCGCAGTATCATGCTCCTTTTGGCAGTTCGCTTGGATAGCTTTCACTTTCGTCACTTGCGCGGCATCCAGACCAAGGTCGGTCCAGGTACCTGCATCGGCCATGATGCAAGCGTGCTTGTCCGCCTGCATGGGGCTGGTGGTCGTGCTCTTGGTGTCTTGAGCAGTAGCCGCCGCGCTGGTCATCAGGGCGAGGGCGATGGTTAGGATGGTCGTGCGCATGGCTTCTCTTGGTTTAGGTTCACTTGTCGTTCTGCCGATCGGGTGCCGATCCACGCGCAGTTGCAAATTCCTCATGCCCAGCGCGGACCTCTGAGGTTCGGGTGGCTTCCGAAAGCACCTCATTCACGGGTGATCCATTCCCCGGAACGGGGTGTGGGTGTAGTCAAGCGTCCACGATCGGCCACTGTCCGGGTCCCAACTTGTCCACGCCCACACTGATAGAGCCCCCATCCCATCGCCGGGGATCACCTGTCGAAGTTGCGGAGTGCTGCGCTTCTTGGAATACCTTGCTGACCCATGCGCTCCTTCATCACCCTTTTCTGGTTGTCCGCCATCCCCGCATTCGCTCAACCCTTCGCCATCGGAACCACGGAGGTGGAGTTCTTCGATCCTGCGAGGAATCGCGACGTGCCATGTGTGATCCATTACCCCAGCAGCACAGCCGGTTCCAACGTAACCGTGAGCGATGGTTCCTTTCCGGTCCTCATCCACGGCCACGGCTTCGTGATGTCCGTGGATGCCTATACCAACTTGCGTGATGGACTGGTGCCACGCGGCTACATCCTGGTGCTGCCCACCACGGAGGGTGGATTCTCGCCGGCGCATGCCAGTTTCGGAGCCGATCTGGCCTTCCTCGTGGGGGCCATGCAAGCTGCTGGGAATGATGAAGGCTCACTCTTACTCGGACATATCGCTCCCACCACCGCGTTGATGGGCCACAGTATGGGCGGCGGGGCTAGCTTCCTCGGCGCAGCTGGTAATGCTTCCATCCAGGCCGTGGTGAACTTCGCCGCTGCGGAAACGAACCCTTCGGCCATCGCCGCGGCCGCCAATGTGCTCGTCCCCACCTTGGTCTTCGCGGCTAGTGAGGATCGTGTGACACCGCCAGAGACCAACCAGTTGCCGATGTATGCCGCCATCGAAGCACCGTGCAAGGCATACGTGTCCGTGGATGGGGGAGGGCACTGCTATTTCGGGGCGAACAGTTTCACCTGTACCCTGGGCGAAAGTGTGCTCGGTGCGGACTTCTCCATTTCCCGGGAAGAACAGCACGATATCGTGAACGACCTCGCCGGTCTCTGGCTCGATCATTTCCTGCGCGATGACCAAGCCGCGTGGAACGCCTTCTCAGACAGCCTCCAGTTCAGCACACGGATAACCGGTGAACATACCTGCCTTACGACCGCGTTGATCCCGGCACCTTCCGAGTTGATGACCGTGGCGCCTTTGCCTGCGTTGGATGTACTACGGTTATCGGGGATCGAGGGATCACTCGCCATTCGGATCCATGATCTACGCGGCAAGCTGGTCCTGCAGTCCATGACCATGGACGGAACGGTCGATGTGCTTGATCTTCCGAATGGCGCCTATGTGCTCGAAGCGACAGCTGGGAGCGTGACAAGGCGCGTCCCATTCACCGTGCAGCGCTAGCACCCACTACTTTCGGCACGGGGTTGGATATTCCAGTGCATGCGTGTGAACGGCTTCCTCCTGCTCTTACTACTGCCAGTGTCGGTACTGGCGCAAGAGCCCGTGCGCTGGCGCATGAGCCGCTCGCTCATCACCTTCGCAAGTGAAGCTCCGTTGGAGCGTATCACAGCTACCAATTCGAAAGCGGCTGGGGTGGTCGAGATCGCCACTCGTTCGTTCGCCGTGCAAGTGCCGGTGGTCGAGTTCCAAGGCTTCAATGCCCCGTTGCAGCGCGAGCATTTCAACGAGAACTACATGGTCTCCACCACGTGGCCCAACATCACCTTCGCCGGACGCATCATCGAGTCCATCGATCTTTCCGTGCCTGGGCGCTATTCCGCGCGCGCCAAGGGTGACCTCGTGGTGCATGGTGTCACGAAGGAGCGGATCGTGCCGTGCGAGGTCGTGGTGACAAGCGATGGCATCCGGGTCACTTCGAATTTCGATGTGGCATTGGACGAACATGGTATCCGCATTCCCCGCGTGGTGCAACAGAAGGTGGCACCCGTGGTGGCCGTGAAGGTGGATGTGCTCTTCCGCTCACCTACCGCTGCCCGATGAGCGCGAAGCGTTGGTTGTTGCTGGTGTGTTTCTTCCCGGCTGTCACACTCGCGCAATTCCCCTTCCTCCGATCATTGGAGGTGCGCCCAGGCCAGCGACGCCCGCACATCACCCATTTGGTGCAGGATGAATTGGGCCTCTTGTGGACTGGGTCCGATCTGGGTGTGATCCGCACCGATGGCGAACGCGAAGTGACCTTGATCCACACCGAGGGCAACGATGTTACCGCGATGCACACGTCAGGTGGGCAAGTGTTCGTGGCACTTTCCGATGGCCGTTTGTGGCGTTGCACGGCCAATGCTTGCGATACGCTCTTGGTGGACAGTACCCTTGCCGCAGCTCCCGTCCGGTCCATCACGACATTCTCGGATGGAACCGTTTGCCTGGGCACGTATGGGAACGGTGTCTGGTTCATCAAGGACAATAGCCTGAGCAAATTGACCTTCGCACAAGGCTTGCCAGATGACCACGTGAATGACCTGGCCATGCTTGATGTCGATCGCTTGGTGGTGGCAACGGACCAAGGTGTGGCGATCGTTTCGGCAGACGGCGTAGAAGAGGTGTTCGACGAGGTCCAAGGAGCGCCGGATAACCTGATCATGGCGGTGGCAGTAGCCGCCAACGGTAGCGTACTGGCTGGCACCGATGGCGCTGGAGTGTTCGCATGGAGACCCGGCTCGCATCGTGCGTATCCACTGCTCTCGTCATGGGTCTATGGACCCATCACCGATATCGCGTTGGACGCGGAAAGGACCTGGGTAGGAACGGCGAGTTCGGGCGTGCTGGTCTTCGATCATGATGCCTCACGCGGGGTGTATCACGAGCCCGCGGCCTTGGACGATGCGGCGATAACAGGCCTTTTCCCCGATAGCGAAGGTGCCATGTGGTGGTGCGATGGAAGTGACCATGTGCACCGCGCCGATCCAGCGGTCCTGGTGGTTCCCGAACACGAAGGCCTCGACCTGCGACAGGTCTCCGCGTTGTGTGTGGACGGCCAGGATCGCATCTGGGTGGCCACACCCGCGGGCATCCACCACCATCCTGCTGGCTTCTCGCAAGGCAGGCACCTTACGCGCATTCCGGTCGACATCGATCCGCGTACACCGGTGGTTTCCTTGACAGCAACGCGCAACGGCACCATCTGGGCGGCCACTTTCGGAAGTGGTGTGCTCGCGATCGCACCTTCCGGTATGGTAAGACGCTATTCGACCGCCCAAGGGTTGCACAACGAGAACGTGCTGGCTGCGAGAGCGTGGGGCGATTCCGTCTGGTTCGCTACGCTGGATGGAGCAAGCCTGTGGGACGGCGAGCGATTCCACCGCATATCCGGTACCGGCGGATTCAGTTTCGATGTCCTGCCGATGTCTTCGGGGCATGTGTTGGTGGCCACGGATGGAGAAGGCGTCGTGGACTGGGATAAGGGTTCGACCAGGACCGTGAACACCACTGGACGCACCTTCTATTCGTTGGCGCAGGATGATGGCGGTTCGGTCTGGGCGCTCGGCCCTGGCACAGGTCTTTGTCGCCTAACTGGGCAACTACCCATTTGTGTCGGCAGTGATTCACCCGCGCTCAACGGTGATCTGTTCGCGTTGGGCTCCATGCGCGGTCGTCTGCTCGCCATTGGAAGCGCGGGCACCGTGGCGCTGGATCCCCTCAAGAACATTTGGACAGACCTTTCTGGCAGGATCGGCACGGTCGGGATCAAAGCGGAACTCAATGCACTGGCGCGCTCATCGGACGGATCAGTATGGTTCGCATGTGACCGGGGCTTGTATAGGCTGCGATTGACCGATCGTCACTTCAACGAACAGATACCGGTGGTGATCACCGAGGTGCTCGTGAACGGCGAAGCGCGAACAGTAGATGACGTGATATCCACGACGCACGATCGGAACGACATCACCATTCGGTTCACGGGGCTTTACTATCCGGATCCCGGTGAACTTCGTTTCGAGTACCGCTTGGGACCGGATGGACAGATCCTTCGCACGCGCGATCGTGAACTGGCATTCGTAGGGCTGGCACCGGGCCAGCACCGCATCCAGCTCAGAGCGTTCATCGGAGAGCCTACACCGGGTGCCGAATGGCGTACATTAACCGTCGAGGTGTCTTTGCCATGGTGGCGCGAACCTGGGTCATCGCGCTTGCCATGCTCCTTCTCGGTGCGCTGATCATCGTCGTGGTACGCGCCCGCGAGCGTCGTATGCGCGACCGCGAGCGCATGGAGCAGGAGAAGGTGCGCTTCCAACTCCAGGCTTTGAAGAGCCAAGTGGATCCACACTTCCTCTTCAACAGCTTCAACACCTTGGTGGCGCTGATCGAGACGGATCAAGAAAGGGCGGTGGAACATGTGGATGACCTTAGCACCTTCTTCCGCAACATCCTGCTCGTGCGCGACAAGGACCTGATCCCGCTCACGGAGGAAGTGGAACTGCTACGCATCTACTTCGGCCTTGAACAACGCCGTTTCGGCACCGCGATCGACCTGTTCGTCAACATTCCCGGTGATGCATCGCCCTGGAACATCGTACCGTTGACCCTGCAACTGCTCGTGGAGAACGCCTTGAAACACAACACCGCCACCACCAATGACCCGTTCCGCATCGAGGTGGTCCTCGTTGGGGATGAGCTCGTTGTGCGGAACCCGATCAGGCCCAGGACCACCGCGGCCAAGTCCACGGGTTTCGGATTGGATAGCATCATCAAGCGCTACGCCGCCCTCACATCCCGGTCCGTGGTGGTGCGCACGGTGGCGGGGCGGTTCGAAGTGAGCATTCCATTACTACCACGCCATGAGGATACTGATCGTTGAGGACGAAGCCGCTGCGGTGGCCCGTATGCGGAAGATGCTCGTGGAGATCGACCCCACGGTGACGGTGGTGGCCGATGTGCCCACCGTGAAGGAGGCCGTGGAATGGATCAAGGGCAACCCGGCACCCGACCTCGCCTTCTTCGATGTCCAACTGGCCGATGGCGAGAGCTTCGCGATCTTCAAAGCCGTAGAGGTCGCCTTTCCCGTGGTCTTCGCTACCGCGTTCGACGCTTATGCCTTGCAGGCTTTCCGCGTGAACGCCGTGGATTACCTGCTGAAACCGCTGAAGAAGGTGGATCTCGCCCAAGCGTTGTTGCGCGCTCAGAAAAGCGGCGTGGTGCGTGATCACTCGGCCTTGGCCAATGGTCCCCAAGGAAGCACACCACCCGCTGTACCCGTGAAGCGCTTTCTGATCCGCTATGGCGACCACTTCAAGCTGGTGGAACCGGCCCAGATCGCCTACATCCATTCGCTGCAGAAGAATACCTTCCTCCGCACCCGCGAAGGACGCGACCTGCCCTTGGAAGAGAGCCTCGACCGGTTGGAGAAGCAGCTGGATCCCGCGCGCTTCATCCGGTTGAACCGCCAGCTGATCGTGGAACTACGGAGCATCAAGGAACTGCTCGCCTATAGCAAGAGCCGCGTGAAGGTGGTGCTGGATCCGCCCTACGGGGAAGATGCCATCGTGAGCAGCGAACGATCCGCGGAGTTCAAGCGTTGGTTGGCCGGTGAGTGAGCTGGCTGCCCGCTCCATCACACCGGATGACCACTTCATCGAACCCCGTAGTGTGAAGGTGGAGGGACGGCCGCAACTTCGATCCATGGCAACGCAAGTACATCATCGTGTTCCCGGTCTCGCAGGTTTGCTGCCCGAGGACTTGGCTCTATTGCTGGCCACCGAACCGCAGGCCTTGCTCGGCAAGATCCTTCGCCTGAACCGTGCACCGCACTACCACAACCGCCTGAATGCCGTCGTGCTCGCCTCGGCGGTCATCGAGCTTCAGCAGGTGCGGACCGCCGCTGTAACGCAGGGCCATCGCTCCTGATACCGGTCCATCCCCCGGATCTACCGCCTCGTCGGATTCCGCCGTGCCAGCCCCACAGGTGGCGGTACTTTTGGACGCGCTAGCAACGTGATAACGGAAACCGAAGGAAGAATGCCAGAGCAACGCGCTGATCAAGTGATGGATGGAAGGTTTGGTGGGTTTTGGTCACTGTTGGCCGTTGTTCTGGTGTTCACCGCCTGTCAACATGAGGCCCCGTTCTCCCCGATCGATGATACCGACCTCGGTGGCAACGGTGGCGGAGGCGGTGGTACCGAAGAGCCCGAGGAGGTGGTGACCTGCTCGCCCACGACGGTGTGGTATCAGCAGCAGATCCAACCCCTGCTCATTTCCAACTGCACCATGGGCAATGGCTGCCATTCATCGGCCACGGATGATAACGACGAGATCGACCTGACCTCCTACCAAGCCTTGATGAACAGCGGCATCGTACAGGACGGCGATCTTTGGGAGGCTATCAACGACGACGACGTGGAGGACCGCATGCCGCAGTCGCCCCAAGCGCCGCTTACGCAGGAGCAGATCAACCTGATCGGCCAGTGGATCCAGCAAGGTGCACAGAACAACAGCTGTGAACCAACGGTCTGCGATACGCTCAATGTGACCTATTCTGGCACCATCCGCCCGGTGATCGAAGCGCGCTGCCAGGGTTGCCACAGCGGCGCCACACCGCAGGGCGGGCTCGACTTCTCCTCGTGGAGCGTGCTCAATTCCGTGGCGAATGATGGTCGTTTGGCGGCATCCATCCAACACGTGGCGGGAGTTCCGGCCATGCCGCCGAGCGGATCACGCCTTTCCGATTGCCGCATCGAGCAGTTCCTGATCTGGATCGATGCCGGTGCACCCAACAACTGACCCATGCGGAGCCTGATCCTTTCATCCATCCTCCTCGCTGTGCTGACCTTGGGCGGTTGCTATTACGACAAGGAAGAGCTGCTCTATCCAGGCGCGTGTGACCCCGGCGATGCCACCGTGCCCGGCTACTGGGCTTCCACAGTGCAACCACTGGTACAAACCCGCTGCGCTTCGCCCGGTTGCCACGTCTCCGGCGGTTCCGGTCCAGGCGACTTCACCCAGTACGCCAATGTGAAAGCGCGCGT
>DAOORM010000076.1:0-8062 GCA_035389265.1 Flavobacteriales bacterium
CCCGCCGCCGCGACCTTTTTCCGACGTGCCCAGCACCACACCCACTCGGTTGTATGGCATGGCCTGGACCTGGTCGTACACCAGCTCGGAGGTCTCGGCTTTGATATGATGATCGCACCACCAAAGCGTGATCGATCCGATCGCAAGGAGGGGCAAGGCCATGAGGAATGCGCGCTTCAAGAGCCTCGACCGTTCCGGGCTTCTTACACCATTGGCCATATGCTACCGGACCTATGATGCGGGCTTCTCCTCTGCTCCGGTGAGGTCCTTGCCCTTGAGGTATTCCGGCAGTTGCATGCCGGCCAATTTGAACATGTCCTGCAAAGGGGGCACGCTTTGGTAAAGGCCGCTGATGAAGTTCGCCGTGCTCGTCTTTCCATCGCCCCCACCACCGGCACCATCCCATACGGTGACCTTATCGATCTTGATGTTCTGGATGGCTTCGCTCTGCAAGCGCACCAGTTCGGGTAGCTTCTCAGCGATGAGCAACATCACAGCGCTCTGTGGATCGTTGCCTGCGGCTTGCACCATCAGTTTGAAGCCTTCGGCCTGCTTGGAGAGGATCTCGAAATTACCCTTGGCTTCAGCTTCCATCTTCAAAAGGATGGCGTCCGCATCACCCTTGGCATGACGACGCACCCGCTCAGCTTCGGCCTCAGCGGCGATCTCCACCTTCTGCTTGTCGATCTGTGCGGGGATAACCACGTTCGCGAACTGCATCGCCTTGTCACGGTCGGCCCGGGCGGTCTCAGCGATTCGCTGTGCTTCGTAGGCTTCTTCCAAGGCCCGCGCTTCCTTCACCTTCTCCGCAGCGATGGCGCGGCGGTTCGCCTCGGCTTGCGCCTCGCGTCGTTCGGCTTCGCTCTGGGCGATGTCGATCTTCGCTTTATTCTCGCCCTCCACAGCGCGTGCATCAGCTTCACTGGTGCGCACCCGCTGTAACTGCATGGCCTCGGCTTCACCCACTTTGGCCAAGGCGTCCGCATCGGCTACCTTGATGCGTTCCTCTCTGTTCGCGCTTGCCTCACCGATGCGCGCTTGTGCTACCGCCGCACTCACTTGTGTACGTTCATCCTGCTGCGCGATGGCCTCCCCGATGGAACCGTCGCGGTTCTTCTCGCTCACACTGCGCCGTGCATCGTTGATGGCTTTCGCAGCCGCTTCCTTGCCCAACGCTTCGATGTAACCCGATTCATCCTTGATGTCGGTCACGTTCACGTTGATCAATTTCAAGCCGATCTTCTTCAATTCAGCCTCCACATTACTGGCCACGTTCGCCAGGAACTTGTCGCGGTTGCTGTTGATCTCTTCGATGTCCATCGTGGCCACCACCAGACGCAGCTGGCCGAAGATGATGTCCTTGGCAAGGTCGTGGACCTGCTGCTTGTTCTGGCCCAGCAGGCGTTCCGCAGCATTGTTCATCAGCGCGGGCTCGGTGGTGATACCCACGGTGAAACGAGAGGGTACGTCCACCCGGATGTTCTGCCGCGAGAGCGCGTTCGTAAGGTTCACCTCGATGCTGATCGGTGTGAGGTCAAGGAAGGCGAAATCCTGGAAGATGGGCCAGACAAAGGCAGCGCCACCATGGATGCAGCGTGCGCTGAACGCACCATCGGCATTTCCGCCCACCTTGCCGTACACAACCAGGATGCGATCACTGGGGCATCGCTTGTAGCGCTTTAGCAGGGAGAAGAAGAGGACGAAGAGGAAGAGGATCGCCGCGGCGACGACGATCAGGGCGATGTTGATGCCTTCAAGGTTGGCCATGGTGGTGCGAAATGGTCAGTGTTCGGTCCGGTTCACGCGCAGGATATGCCCGTCGATGATCTCATCCACCCGCACGATCGTGCCGGTCGGCAGGTCATTGGCGCCATCGGTGAGCGCGTCGAGTTCACGCAAAGAGCCCTGAACGGTGAGTTGCACCTTGCCCATGCCACCACGGTTGCCGGGGATGCGCATGTACACGTTCGCCGTGCGGCCGAGCGCATTCTCCATGCGCAGCGTTCCGCTCTCGGTCATCTTGCTCATGGCTCGGAACATCCAGGCCATGGCAAGCAGCATCGAGACACCCGCGACGAGTGATAGGGCGAATGTGGTCCCCATGCTCACTCCGCCATGCAGGCAGGCGATGCCGGTCCACGAGAAGAGCAAGAAGAAACCGACGAGGTTCTTGAACGTGAAGTACTGCGAGGTAACACCATCGAGCGCATCACTGTCGAGATCCGAGGGGTCGGCATCCATACTGTCGCCACCGATGAAGGTGGTGACCATGATGAAAAGGAAGATCAAGGTGGACGGTACGGCAAAGACCCAGTAGGCCTTTTCCAAGCCGCTGGCCTGCTGCCACAGGTCGGTGATGGTGAGGAGCATGGTGCTGCGTTCGCCGGAAAAGATACTGACCGTCACCGGAACGCCAGCAGCCTATCGCCCCAACAGGTCGATCCCGGTGTAATTGCGCGGGGTCAGCGCCTTCAGCTGGTTCCGGATGGCCTCGCTCACGTCCAACGTGTCGATGAATGCTGCGATGTCGTGTTGCGTGATCTTCTCCTTGCCGCGTGTGAGCTCCTTGAGCTTCTCGTAGGGCTGTGGGTAGCCGGCACGACGAAGGATGGTCTGGATGCCCTCCGCCACCACGGGCCACTGGGCGTCGAGGTCGCGCTCCAAGGCTGCTTCGTTCAATAACAATTTGCCGAGCCCTTTCTGCACGGCGTCCAACGCGATCATGGTATGGGCCATGGGTACGCCGATGTTACGCGTTACCGTGCTATCGGTGAGGTCGCGTTGCAGGCGGCTGATGGGCAGTTTCTCACTGAGGTAGCTGAACACGGCATTGGCCAGGCCCAGGTTGCCCTCCGCGTTCTCGAAGTCGATCGGGTTCACCTTGTGCGGCATGGCGCTGCTGCCGATCTCTCCCGCCTTGATCTTCTGGCGGAAGTAATCCATGCTGATGTACTGCCAGAGGTCGCGGCACAGGTCCACCAGGATGGTGTTGATGCGGCGCAAAGCATCGAACAAGGCCGCGAGGTCGTCGTAATGATCGATCTGCGTGGTGAACCGCTGGCGCACCAAGCCGAGTTTCTCCAGCACGAAGCGGTCCGCGAGCTGCACCCAATCGTATTCGGGATAGGCCACGTGGTGTGCGTTGAAGTTCCCTGTGGCGCCGCCGAATTTGCCCGTGAACGGCACTTCGCGCAGCAGTTTCATCTGCCCATCAAGCCGCTCCACGAAGACCTGGAATTCCTTGCCGAGGGAGGTGGGCGAGGCCGGCTGGCCGTGCGTGCGCGCCAGCATGGGGACACGCGCCCAATCTAGTGCCAGGCCATGCAATCGGTCGCGTACGGCGGTGATCGCCGGCAGGTAGGCTTGGTACAGGAAATCCTTGATCAGCAGCGGCAGGGCCGTGTTATTGATGTCCTGGCTCGTGAGCGCGAAATGCACGAATTCACGTTGTTCGCCGAGCCCCGCTTCCTCCAGCCGCTCCTTCAGGAAGTACTCGATGGCCTTCACATCATGGTTCGTCACCTTTTCGATGGCCTTGATGCGCTGGGCGTCGCTGGTGCTCAATTCGGCGATGCGGCGTTCCACCGGGCCCAGCTTGTCCACCGGGGTGCCTTTCAACTCAGGCAATGGGATCTCGCACAGGAAACGGAAATAGGCCAGTTCCACCTGCAACCGATAACGCATCAAGGCCTGCTCGCTGAACCAGTGCGCCAGCGCGCGGGTGCGGTCGCGGTACCGGCCGTCGACAGGGGAGATGGCGGTGAGGGTGTCCAGTTCCATGGGAGGCCAAAGGTAGAAGGCGGCCTTCCCGCAGCGTGCATCTTTGTGCCATGTCCTTCACCCGCGACCTCGGCCTCGGCCTTTCCGGTTTCTTCCGTGCGTTCGGTTTCGCCATGAGCAACCGGATGGGCTGGATGTTCCTGGTACCGGTGCTGCTGTGGGTGTTGCTCGCCTTCGGGCTGGTAGCCGTGCTGCAGGGTCCCGTGGATCGGCTGAGCGACTGGGTGGCCTTGCAGCTGGAGGTGCCCGTGCAGGAAGGCGCCCAGGACTGGTGGAGCGATGTGAAGGCCTTCTTCAACGGTGCCCGCGAAATGATCGTAGCCATCCTGCTGAAACTCGCCGTGGCCTACCTGCTCTTCGTGGCCAACAAGTACATCGTGCTCATCCTGCTTTCGCCCCTGCTGGCCTACGCGAGCGAGCGCACAGAAGAGATCATCACCGGACGCACCTTCCCCTTCAGCTGGGCACAATTGATGAAGGACGCCCTACGTGGTGCCCTCATCGCCCTTCGCAACGGCATCATGGAATTGGCCATCACCGTGGGCATCTGGTTCCTCACGCTCTTCGTCCCGGTGTTGGCGCCGGTCTCCTTCGCATTGCTCTTCACCGTTTCCGCCTACTTCTACGGTTTCAGCATGTTCGATTATGTCTTCGAACGGCGCCGCATGCGCATCGGCGAGAGCGTGAAGGCGGTGAACGACCGCATCGGCGCGGTGTTGGCGAACGGCGCACTCTTCAGCCTGGTGATGAAGTTGCCCTTGTTCGGGGTGATGTTCGCACCCGTACTGGCCTCCATCGGTGCGGTGCTGGCCACCTTGAAGAAGGAAGGCGGCTTACCTTCACTTCCCCAAGACAGCGACCGACGATGGCTCGACCGTTGATGTGTGCCCTGCTGCTGTTCGGTGTCCTCGGCACCGCGCAGACCACCTTGGCGCAGGATACCCTGAAGGTGCAGGTGCACGGCGCCGTGGTGAACGCCACCACCGACCAACCCGTGCTGGAAGCCCTGGTGGAGTGGTATGATGAGCACGGCCACCGCCAAGCCGTGAACCAGACCAACAGCGAAGGCAGCTATGCCTTGTTCGTGGTGACCACCGGCGCGTTGGAGTTGCGTGTGGCCGAGAACGGTTACGAGGCGTACAGCGAAAGACTATTGATCTCGCCCGGCGAAAGTGCGCGCGAATTCACGATCCGCTTGGTGCCGAAGTAGGCTCCGGGGCAGGTAGGGTCTCCGGCGCCGAACGCGGTTCCTCTTTCAGCCATTCGTGGATGGACTTGTCGTCCACGACCAGGTCGGTGATCACGGTCTCCCCATCGAGCACGCGCACCACGGCGTAGGCTGGCAAGGGTTGCGTGGGCACGCCGTCGTTCCACTGGGTCGCCAGGAGGGCTTCGGTCTTCGGTCCATCGCCTTCTTCCAGGTAGTACCGGTCGAAGGGCAGGCGGATGTTGAAGATGGTGTCGGTCTCCCACGCCATGAACTCTACCGGGATGTAGGCTCCTACGGTCGGTCGTTCAGGCACCAGCGCGGTGATGGCGGCGAAGTCCTCGGCGTCCTTGGCCAATACGGCATAGGCATGGATCCGGGCGCCGGAAGCATCATTTTCATGGGGCAGTGGCCAGTGGCCGGTTTCCGCCTCGAACGACAGGCTTACGTATTCGCCGCGGAAGGGATCGCGCGGATCCACTGGCGCCGTGCGGAACTTGAACACCTCGCCTTCGGAGCGCACGCGTTCGTGGCCGATGAGCATCCACGCGGGCACCGCCAGCTGGGCCAGCGCCACGAGCAGGAAGAGGAGCACCTTACGCGGCATGGCGTTGGCTATTGCGTTGGCGCACCAGGCGCATGTTCATGTACAGGAAACCGCAGCCGATGGCGATGAACACCAGGCCGCGCACCACGAAGCTGAGGTCGCTGTCGAAGAAGCGCATCAGGATGGTGACGCTCAGGATCGTCAAGCCGAGATTCATGCGCTTCAGGGAATTCGCTTCGATGCCGTGCTTCACGGTGAACACCCCCAGCATCAAGAGGGCCACGTTCACCAGGATGGCGGCCAGGGCAGGGGAGAAGAAACCGGTGCCGAAGCAGAGCACGAAGAGCCACCAGCCTTCGGGATAGGGCCAGCGCTCGAACGGTTTGCGCACCCGTAACGACCAGCCGTAGGCAATGCTGCCCGCGGTCATGTACGCGGCGATCAAGGGCCAGTCCGACCGATCGCCGTGGTCGAGGTTTTCCCACACGGGCCGGAAACTGAACACGAAGAAGGTGATGAGCAAAGTGGCACCACCCACCAGCACCCAAGGCCAGGTGCGCAGTTCGCGGCCATGATGCAGCCACGGCACCAGGGTAAAGGCACCCGCCAGCGCCATGAGGCCGAGCACGTTCGGCTGTTCCCAATCCCGGTAGAAGAACTGACTGCCAACCCCAACGCTCAGGGCCATGAAAAGACTGAGCCACCAGAACCTAGCCCCAGTGCCGTTCTCACGACCTTGGCGGATGTAGTAGGGCAGGGCAGCCGCCAACAAGGCGATGAAATACCACGGCCGTAGACCGCCGCCGAAGCTTTCGAAACGCACCAACCAGGCGTACCAGGTGATCAAGGCCAAATAGCCCAAGGCCACGCTGAACGAACCCGGCAGGTACAGCAAAGGCAGGATCAGCAAGGAGCAGGTGAAGAGGTAGCCTTGTAGATCGCCGCCGATGTGGTGGATCTGGGCGATGAGCGAGACGCACGCACACACGGCACAGGCGAGCACCACCGCGCTGCCCTCGCGCCAGGCCAACACGCCCGGCTTCTTCCAAAGGCCATAGACCACCAGCCCTTGACCCAGCAATATCGGCACGAAGGCGATGGCCGTGCGCACGCTGCGCGAAAGATCATCCCAGTTATGGGCGATGATGAGGATGATGCCCAGCCCCACCAACAAGCTGCCCAGTATCGCGAAGACCAGCAGCATGCGGTTGCCACTGCGCTCCGCATCGCCCGCGTAGCGCGCACGGATGCGCTCGGCCTGCTCGGCGCTGATGATGCCCTCGCGGACGAGTTCCGGCAGGACCTGGGTGATGCGGGGCTCGCTCATTCGGGATGAAGATAGATTGAGAGAAGGTATCGGTGTGCGAACGGTACGTTGAACAGGATCGAGCCTTAGACGCTAGTCCAGTAGGTTCATGTTGGTGCTGTATTGATATGATCACTTAACCTGGCCTGGACGGGCGGCATCACCGTGATAACTTGGGCGCGAATGGTTGAGAGAAGACCAAGGATGTTAGATCCGCGGGGGCGGAGGAAGGTTTCATGCCACATTGCTCCTAGATGTAGCGCAGCAACCATGCGGGGTAGCGCGCCCTATTTCAGCCATGAGATCAATGGCCCCATGCGCTCATCCCATGGATCTTTTGTTCCATTGAAGTGATGTTTCAGGCGCTCCTCAATCGCCTCACAAAGCCAAATTCCGTGGCGTGGTAAACCAATAGCTTGTTCCCTTGGAATATCATCAACGATGTTGCCCCCCACGATCAGGTCTACCAGGTGTCTTCCGCGTGTGCTCGGTTTCCAGTACTTCGGGTCCACAAGATCAGGAGGTATTGGCGCATGGCCGATCCAGGGCCATCGCCCTTTGTAAACGCTTGATTCCACCACCACGTGAACAACGATATCGTATCCGGTCACTTCCTCAAGACTTTCGGGTGGTTTTTTCCAAGCCTTGTTGAAGACGATCAAACCGCCGCGCACAAGCACTTGAGCGCAACACGTTGCTCCCTTGTCCAAGGGGATCAGTACAATATCTCCGGGGACGATGCGTTTAACAAGCTTCGCGGTCAACGGACTCATGCGTATTCTAAGGTTTCTAAACCTCCGCAGGGTCTCCCGAGGCACGAGAGGACCCTGCGGCAGCGGTCCTTAACGTAACCACGATACCCGAACATTCTACCCATGCCATTGCTAATGTAATAACGTTACTCCAAGAATACAGACGTTATACCGCCCACGCTAGTTGAAACGAGCTGTGTCGTTGGATGGGCCACGCTGTGCTCGAACGCGCACAGGGTCAACACCCGCGAAAGCGCCTCACTTCTTCGCCTTCACCTCCACTGCGCTCTTGGCGTAGACCATGTAGATGTCCAGGTGCGGGCGCAGGGCGATGGGCTGGCGTTTGTTCTGCTCCACGGGGATCACCAGCAGCACTTTGTCATCCCAGGTGGCGGCCTGATAGGCCTTGTAGCGCTTGAAGTCCTTCAGGCGCGGGTAGCGGCGCTCGAAGCCGTCGATGCCCTCGGGCC
>DAOORM010000077.1:0-8048 GCA_035389265.1 Flavobacteriales bacterium
GCGTTTGCCGCTGAGCGAACGGTACTCGATCACCATGCTCATCTCCTTACCCCACCACTCATCGAGCATATGCTTGCGGTTCTCCAGATCCTCGCGGAGGGCGCCGAGCACGCTGCTGTTCTCCGCCTTCTCGGGTTCGCCGGTGAAGACGAAATGGAAGTTGACCTGATCGATGCGTGAACGGTTCTCGCGCAACACGTTCTTCAAGCTGTTCACCATCGCGTTGCGACTGCGCCCACCGGAGTTGGCACCGAACACTTCGAGCATGCCGTGCTCCAACAGTGTGCGGAAGCCCTGCTTGAACTGTTCATGATCACCGCTCCACTTGAATTGGAACAAGTACAGGTGCCGCTTCGCTTTGTCGAAGTGGTATCCATCGATACCGTAGTCTTCGCCACCGAAGGCCACTTGATGCAACGCTTGCTCGCGCGGCACTTTATGGAACTCTTCCAAAAAGAGCAGGCCGAAATAGTCCTGCCACGCCCCGCCGTTCTCGTTCTTGAGCGACTTGTGGGCTGCCTTGATCTGTTCTTCTGTGATGCGCATGGTTCTCAAAGTTGTGAAAACCCGGCTTCATTCCACCGTGACCGGTCAATTTCTTGCAACGGACCCAAGGAAGGCCTTTCCCGCCCAAAAACCGGAGCAGACAGACCCTATATAACTGATATCCAGCCGAATAGTATCGTCAAAAGAGCTATTCCGAGCAGGTCCATCCATACCCCTACGCGCACCATTTCCCGAACCGGGATACGCCCAGAACCGAAAACAATGGCCTGCATGGGCGAGGCCACGGGCAGGGCGAACCCCAGGGTGGCGGCCAGTGTGGCGGGCACCAAGAGGCTCTGCGGATCCATGCCCCAGGCTTCGGCGCTCTGCGCCAGAATGGGTAGCGCCAGGCTCGCCACCGCGGTATTGCTTCCGAGTTCGCTGAGCACGCAGACCAGGGCCGCCACGGCCGCGATGAGCACCGGATGCGGCAGACCCCGCAAGCCTTGCATGGCCGAAACGAGTTCCACGGAAAGCCCGCTCTTGTCGATGCCGTGCGCTAGGGCGAATCCACCACCGAATAACAGGAGGATTCCCCACGGCACATGCGTTTCGGCGAACTTCCAATCCAACAACGCATGTGGTGCTGCACCGACCGCACCGGTCGTCGCCGTCGGTGGCACCGGGATCAGGAACAGGACAGTCGCACCCAACAAGGCCACAGCCCCATCGCTGAACGCCTTGAGCTCGGTGAGCGAACGCCAGCCCGGAAGCGCGAACGCTTCACTGAACCGCAGGTCATCCCCGGTGACCCACAGCAGCGCTGTGGCGGCGAAGACCGACCCGGCCACGCGCTCGGCCTGTGACAAGCGACCCAGACTGCGGATCCGATCCTCGACTTCAGCAGGCGGACTAAGATGACCCGCCGGGACCTTGAAGACCACCTTCGTGAGCAGCCACCAAGCGAGTGCGAGGTACACGACCATGAGTGGTACACCGAAGCGCATCCATTCACCGAAACCGATCGCTGGTCGATACGGGTAGCGGTCGCGCCACATCTCTAGGAAGACCAAGTTGGGCGGTGTACCCACGGGTGTGGCCATGCCTCCCACTGTGGCCCCGTACGAGACGGCGAGCAGCAGTGGGATGGTGAGCTTCTTGCGGAGCGCTTCGTCGCCATCGGCATCCAATAAGCTCAAGGCGATGGGGAGCATCACCAGCACGCAGGAGGTGCTGTTCATCCACATGCTCAATAATGCGGAGGCGAGCATGATGCCGGCGACAAGCCGTGGCCCGGTGCCACCAACGCGGTGTACGATCCGGAGCGCGATCCGCCGGTGTAGTTGCGAACGCTCCATGGCCAACGCGATCAGGAATCCACCGAGGAAGAGGAAGATGATCTCCTTGCCGTAGTTCACCGCTGTGCCGCTCACGGTATCGATTCCCAAGAGCGGGAACAACATCAAGGGCAGGAGCGATGTGAGGGCCAATGGCACCGCTTCACTGATCCACCACAGCGCCATCCAGGCCACGATGGCGGCCATGGCGGCGGGTCCATGACCCAGGTGCGCCAGCGCGAAGTAGGCCACCACGGCCAATGCCGGTCCAGCGAGGCGAAGTAGATGCGTGCGCAAACCGTGGTGCTTGTTCGAAGCCAATGTAGGTCGCATGGACCGGTCTCATCATATCGGTCGCAGGCTTCGGCCAACGATCCGGTGTAGGCAACGTTCAGCCCAAGCGCGACTCCTTGGAGGTGCGGAGGGTGAGGAAGAGCAACGCGAGCACCGCCAGCAACAAGCCGAGGAATTCACGCACCGCCTCCACATGCGGCTCGGTCGCCTTCATCTCGGTGACGATGGAAGGCATGCCAAGGCCGAACCATTCCAGCATGCCACCGCTCATGGTGAACATCCATACGGCAAGCGCTACCGCCAGTGATCCGCTCACCCGACGATCGGCACGACCGAATGCCGCTAGGGCAAAGAGCACGGCCACGGCACCATAAGCCAGCACCCAGACCCAGGGATCCGGATCGTTGAGGTTGAGCGCCGCGAAGGCGATGAAGCAACCGGCAATGAAGAGGTAGGCGGTGCGGTGCATGGGTTCTTAGAATTCGATGCGGTAACTCAGGTTCGGGATCAAGCCGAGCTGGTACACGGTGACCTCCTCCCCTTTGCGCCGATCGTTGTAGCGGTAGGCCACGTTCTGGGCGTTGGTGGCGTTCAACAGATCCAGCGACCACATCCCCGTGCGCCCTTGTCGTTCGCGTTTCAAGTATATGCGCAGGTCCAGTCGGTAGGTGGGGTCGTATTGCGCGGAGTAGGGCTCCACCACCGCGAGCATTCCGCTCTGTGTTGGCGTGTAGCGCTGACCTCCGGTGTAGTTGAAGCGACCGCTCGATCCCCACGTGCGCTTCAGCCCGTCCTTCTGCTTGGGCCATTCCCGGCCTACCACCGCATTGCCGATCACACCGGTATTCCAGCGGCTGTTGCGCCATTCGCCAGCGGCATCGGCGTAGCGCGCATCCAATACGGTGATGTTCACCTGCATGAACCGGTCCCGTTGGAAGTGACGGTCCACCCCCAACTCCACTCCGCTGTTCAACCCTTCGCCACTGTTCCTGAGTTGCAGACCGGCGATACCCTCCCAGGTGTTCAACATGCTGCTCGCCGAGGCATCGGTCACGAGCGAGGCCACCTCAACGGGCACTTGCACGAGGCGTTGCACGAAAGCGGTGGCCCTCATCTGCAACCGCTCGAACCATTCGCGCTCGAAGGTGAGCGACGCATCTTGCGCCACGGTCGGGCCCAAGTCGGTATTGTCAAAAAAGGGTGGGAAGAGGCGCTCGTAGAAACTCTGCAAGTGAGGCACCTGTGAGCGTTGACCCATGCTCAGGGCGATGCGGTTGCGCGAGGCGATCGTCCACCGCAGGGCCAGGCGCGGTTCCGCCACACCCGTGCCATTCCGCGTGTACGCCGCATAGGCCATGCCTACATCCAACAAGAGTTCCTTGGTGATGCTGTAAGACCATTCGCCATACGGCCGCACAAGGGGCGCGATCGTACGTTCACCCAAGCCATAGAGCAGCTTGCTCACATCGCGCTCCACGGCGGATAAACCGATGCGGTAGCGGGAACGTTCACCCGCAGTGCCCCGCAGGACCGTGTGCGCGCTGAGTTTGCGTTCGTAGAGCGCCGCACTATCGCGGAAAAAAGGAATGGATCGAAGACCGATGTCCTCCATGGTACGCTGCTGCTCATTGCCCGAAAGAGCGACCGTGGTGCTCCAATGGGAACGTGCACCCATGCGGCGCTCGAAAAGCGCGCCCACCACACCGACCCGGGCAGTATAGTCGATATCGCGGCTATCCTTGTCCAACTCCCAATCGGTGCTGTCCTTCCGATCGAAACGGTTGCTGCTGCTGCCACCCATACCGAAGATCCGCAAGTCCGAACGCTCACCCAAGGGAAGGTCCACGGTGAAGGCCAGGTCTTGAAAAGTGATGGCCTCATCGCCCAAGGCAACCCCCATGGCACCGAGCAGACCTAAAGTGGAATAGCGGTAGTTGATCACGTACGATGCCTTACCGCCTGTCTTGAACGGACCTTCGGTACTGAGGTCGATACCGATGAGACCCGCTTGCACCGTGATGGCCCTGCGATCGGTGATGCCCTTGCGCAGCCGCAAGTCCATGATGCCGCCCAACGCGTTGCCGTACCGGGCGGCCATGCCTCCTGTGAGCAAGCGTGATCCGCCCAACATCTGCGCACTGAGGATGGTGGTGCCGCCGCCGGTGAGCGTGGGCAAGTCGCTCTGTGTACCGGCATTCGTCAAGTGGTTCGGCGTCACGATCTCCGCCCCTTCCAACAGCCACGCATTATTCGCCGGTCCGTTGCCCCGTACGCTGAAGTGGTTCGCCTGGTCGTTGGTCGAAGCCACGCCGGCATAACTCATCGCAAGGCGCGCCGGGTCGAAGAAGGTGGCCGGATAACGCAGGCTACGTTCCACGGAGAGTGGCTCGCTGGTGATGGCCTCCAACCGCATGGGCGCATAAGCCCGGACCTCCACCGCAGGGATGGCATTGATCGCTGGCACCAAAGCCACCACCAATTCCTCGGCCTTTCCAGCACGCACCCACACCTCATCCAACACGACTGGAGAATAGCCCACGAAGCGCACCTGCACCCGATGGATACCGGTGGGCACCGCTTGGAAGAGGAAGGCACCCTCCCCATCCGTGGCCGAACCGAAGACCGTATCGGTCAACAGCACCTGCACCGTGGCCCCCGATAACGCGGCGTTGGTCACTTCATCGATCACACGGCCTCTCAATGTGCCGGTGGTCTGCGCCGTAGCACCGCACGCGAGCAGTCCAGAGCAAACGCACAGGATATGGCCAGCCGATCGCATGGCGCGAACTTACCGGGGGCACTAGCGCATCCCTTACTTGGCGGAAGAAGGATATCAACGTGCCGGTGTATGGTCCGGTACTGGACATGTGCCTCGGTTCCTCGATCCAAAGGGCTCACCCCTTTTGAACAATGACCCCTTCGTCGAACGTCCAGCGCGGCTACGCTAGCACTTCTACATTTACACTGCGGTCAACTGCCGGACCGCACCCAAACCACCACATCATGCATCGCTTTCCGTACTCCATCCAACGCTCGTTATCGACCCTGATCTTCTTCTGCGTAGTAGGCTCCTTCGCGCTTGCGCAACAGCGGGCTCCTTTGGGCCATGAGGCCTGTGGCTTCGATGCCGCACACCAGCGCAGGCTCCTTTCGGACCGCTCTTATCTGGAGAATGCGCAACGCTTCGAAGAGCGGCTCGCCACCTTCGATCTTTCTCAACGCGATGCCGGCACACTCTTCGTGCCTGTGGTGGTGCACGTCTTGGAGACCGGTACGGATATCGGCACCATCAATGATGCGCAGGTGCGCGAGTCCATCAAGGTGCTGAACCAACGGTACCGCAAGGTGCCCGGCACACTGGGCGCTGGGACCGGGGCGGACACCCAGATCGAATTCGCCCTCGCGGTGCGCGACCCCCAAGGCAATTGCACCAACGGCATCACACGCCATGACATGACCGCCAACACGGTCTATATGAACGATGGCGTGCAGTACTTCGGCGCCAGTGGTATCACCGAATCCCAAGTGCGTGCCGTGGAGGTCTGGGACCAGACGGAGTACTACAACATCTGGTTGGTAAGCGAATTCGATGGCAATGGTGGTGGTGCGGGGCTCCAGGGGTTCGCCTATTTCAGCAGCAGCCATGGAACCGCGGTGGATGGTACGATCATCCTCGTTAACGCCTTCAAGAGTTCGACCAGCACCACGCTGGCGCATGAGCTGGGCCATGCCTTCAACCTGTTCCACACCTTCGAGGGTGACGTCGATGGCACCACATGCCCAGCGAGCGGCCCTTGCGGAGGCACCGGCGACCTCGTATGCGATACGCCACCGCACATCCGCAGCGCCAGCAACTGCAACATCAGCGGTACCAATAGCTGCGACGGCGGCTCGTCCAACGCCCTCTTCGTTCAGAACTACATGGACTATTCCAGCGATGCCTGCATGAACATGTTCACCGCCGGACAGAACGTGCGCATCCAAGCCGCTCTCACGATCGACCGTGCCAGTTTCCTGGCGAGCAATGGGAACATGGCGCTGGTACCACCCGCTGCACCTTCCATGGATCTGGGCGTGAGCTCCAGCCTGCTCTGCGGTGCTGGTCAAGCGGTGCAGTTCTTCGACCGCTCCAGTTGCGTGCCGAACACCTACCTCGCCGATCCCGATCTGCCGGGTCTCACCTTCGCTTGGACGGTGACCAACGGCGTGAACACCTACACCAGCGACCAGCAGAACCCGGTGATCACGTTGGGATCCGCTGGTGTGTACAACGCCACGCTCAGCATCACCAGCGGCTTGGGGACCTTCACACGTAGCGAACAAGGTATGGTGGTGGTGGTGCCTGCTCCTGTGGCCGCGTGCACACCAACATCAAGCAACGTCGGCAACTTCGGCCAAACGGTGAACAGCGTCACCTTCAACAGCATCTCCAACTCCACGAGCAGCATTAACAACGTGGCGTACACCGACTTCTCCTGCACGCAGAACACGACCTTGGCCGTTGGTGGTACTTACACCCTCGCCGTGGGCATCCGCGCGGGCGGCAGTGCAGCGGAGTCGCTCAATGGTTACATCGATTACAACAACAACGGCGTGTTCGAGGATCCGAGCGAACGCATCATCACCGGTAGTACTGCCACTAACACGAGTACCACCCTCACGGCCAACGTGACCATCCCCGGCACAGCGGTGCCCAACACCCTGCTGCGCATGCGCCTATATGGCGAGGGCGGAACGTTGAGCAGCACCGAACGTACATGCGGCGCAGCGTTCTTCATCGGTGATGTGGAAGACTACGGCGTGTACATCACCAACAACATCGCCTCGGTGAGCATTGCGGCCGCACCGAGCAACACCATCACCTATGGCACCAACGTCACCTTCACCCCTACACCGGTGAATGGCGGTGGCGCACCAAGCTATGTGTGGTTCCGGAATGGCGTGAACGTGGGAACAGGCAACACCTATGCGTCGAACAATCTGCTGCCCGGTGAGACCCTCCGCTGTGAGATGACCTCCAACCTGGCCGGTGTGATCGCCTCACCCGCCTTGTCCAACACCATCTCCATGGTGGTGACCGGACCTCCCCTCTCCGACTTCTCTGCTGCCACGACCGCGTTCTGTGCCGGAGGCACCACGACCTTCTCCGACAAGTCCCTGCTCGCGCCCACCAGCTGGAGTTGGACGTTCCCCGGAGGCACGCCCGGTACCTCCACGGCCCAGAATCCCACAGTGACCTATTCCACGCCAGGTACTTATGCTGTGACCTTGGTGGCCAGCAACGCCAACGGGACCGGCACTACCATGACCAAGACGGGCTACATCAACGTTTACGCTGCACCCACCAGTGGCTGCACCGTGACGCGCTCCACGGCTCCGGCAGCGGGCATCGGCATCACCAACGTCTCCCTGAACACCATCAACAACACGACCGCCTATGATGGCGCGGTGATGAACAACTACGTGTGTTCGCAGATCACCACCCTGCAGACCAACACGACCTACACCATTTCTGTGACCGTTGGCGCGTTCAACAACCAGTGGGTGCGCGCCTACATCGACTACAATGGCGATGGCGACTTCATCGATGCAGGTGAACAGATCCTGGCACCCGCCAACGGTACCGGGGTCCGTAGCGGCACCTTCACCGTTCCTGCGGCACCGCCTTCGACCAACACGTTACTGCGGATGCGGGTGATCTCTGACTTCGTGAACACCACGCCGGGCCCGTGCACCACACCGGTGCAGTACGGTCAGGTGGAAGAGTACGGCATCGTGATCAGCGCACCTGCGGGGATCGCGATCGCTGCGAAAGCCATCTTGGAAGGCCCTTACAACGCCACCACCGGCCTGATGGCGGACGGCCTTCGCAATGGTGGGCTGATCCCTTCCACCGAACCCTACACCACGCTCGGCTACAGCTTCGTGGGT
>DAOORM010000078.1:0-7948 GCA_035389265.1 Flavobacteriales bacterium
ACGCTGATCGGGCGGATGAACGCGGATCAATACGAATGCAGGTCATTTGGGCGTGCCGGTGTTGAATGCACACCGTCGCGCTCTTCCGTTCAAGTCCTCAGCCGGATTACCGGCTTCCGGGCTTTCCCGTGCGATCGCTCACGCGGAATGCTCGCGTTGCATCACCGAAGCCGCGGATCTTTGAAGTAGAACGTGCTGTACCCCTTCGCACAACTGCACTCCATCCGCACTGGTCGGCCCGGGAAGACAGCTTTGTAGGCTGCGATCCGGTCCACTAGACCGTGCTGCTGATAGCCCCACGGAGTGTGGCCCCTGTAGTCCATGTCGGCACGGAAAGGGGCCGTGAGCCAGATGGCTACGACGATCGAGGGGTCATGGAGTGGAGGTCGCCAGCCATCGTACGGGCAGAAAGAAAGGTGGTACTTGAAATGCATGCCGAGCATCCGTTCGGTCATGTGGTTCTGGGGGATGGCCGCTGTATCGCCGGTGCTGTAGGCGGCCCTGATCGTGGCATAGTGCACGTTGAGCCACAAGGTCATCGTCAAGGCGAACACAACACAAAGTCCCACGCCCATCCCGAAGTGCTTGCGGTCGAGTTTGGTGGCACTGCGCCCAAGTACAATGCCCAGGAGCTGGATGGTGAAGAAGAGCGGGAGGCCGGCGAGGGGGAGTGCCAAGGGTGTCCAGAAGTGCCCGTTGCTGATCAGGTAATAGGGGATGTACAGAACAGAAACCAGCCCAACTACGCTCAAATAGGAGAGGAACACGATGCTATACACACAGATGCATGCCGCAATACCGAAGAGGAGGAATACCGCGCTGTTGAACCGTCCAAGCCGATCGCGGATCAGGTTGTAGGTGACGAGCGGTGCGAACGCCAGCACCAGTGCGACCGTGGCCCACGCGACCGGCCTACAGAAGACCTGGTGGTGGTGGTTGGCCACCACAGCCCCCGCACACAGTAGTGCGTTCACTAGCACAAGCCACGGAGAAGAAAAGAGGCGACGAAGTGGTTGCCGGAAGGGCATCGTGCCAAGAACGAGCTGGTCCAGGAATTAGTGCCCGAAGCAAGGCCGCCACTGCTGCTGGTGCAGATGGAGAACGCCTGTGATGGCTCTCTGCGACATCTGCGTCATCTGTGGACGAACAATGGCGAGTGTCTGCGAATTAGCTTTGGCTTATGGACCTCAAGACCCTCAAACTGGAACTCCTCGAGCGCATCGCCAACCTGGAGGATGAAGCGCGGCTCCTTGCCCTGAAGCGCCTGCTGGATGGTCCGCACACGTATGCGCTGCCGAATGATCACCTCACCGTGGTGCGCGAAGGCGAAGCCCCTTACCTGAAGTTGGAGGACCGGATGTACACGGCGGCGGAGGTGCGGGCGTTGGTGGAAGGGGTGTTGCGCGCGGCGGAGGCGGAACAGGAGGAGTACGCGTCCCAATTCACAGCTGAAGAGTGGGATGCTATGGACCGCGAGCGCGAACAAGCCGATCGGGGGGAGGGGACCTTCTACACGATCGAGGAGTTGGAGGAACGCTTGAAGAAGAGTCTGGGTAAATGAGCATGGCGCTGATCATCACCGACCGTGCCGAGCAGGAGGTCGATTAGATACAGGCTTCCCTGGAGGAGGATGGACCTGGTAAAGGCGTAGACTTCCGAACGGATCTGATCGCTACACTGCGCTACGTTCAGCAATACCCGGGTGGTTTCAGCGCGCGCTACATGACATTCAGGTTCGCTCCTTTGCGGAAGTACAAGTACCGAGTGATCTACTCAATAGGTCAGAACAGGATAACCGTTCATCGCATCCGCCACATGCACCAGCGTCCCTTGAAGCGCTACTTCGGTCCTGGGGCGTAGCTTTGAAGAACAGCGCCATGGACCTCAAGACCCTCAAACTGGAACTCCTCGAGCGCATCGCCAACCTGGAAGATGAAGCGCGGCTCCATGCCTTGAAGCGACTGCTGGACGGGCCTCCTACCTACGCGACACCAGGCGACCACCTCACTGTGGTGCGCGAAGGCGAGGCGCCCTACCTGAAGTTGGAGGACCGGATGTACACGGCGGCGGAGGTGCGGGCGTTGGTGGAGAGCATTCTGGTGGAACTGGATAGGGATGACGATGAGGTGGATCCGGAGTTGATCGCGGAATTGCAGAAGCGCGATGGTGAGATGGACAGCGGCAAGGTGAAGGGCTACACGTGGGAGGAAGTGCAGGCCATCCTGGATGGTGACCGCGAGAAGCAGCGCAGCGGAAAATGATCGTCCGGTTCCATCCAGCGGCGCTGCAGGAAATGCGCGAGGCCGAATGGTACATTGAGGAACGCAGGCCAAGGTAGGGCGCCAAGTTCAGGGCCGAGGTCGGTGCTGTGATCGATCACGTTCGTGAAAAGGCAACTGCCAGCGAGGCTTTCAGGCGGCGGAAGACCGGTTCCATGAAAGTCCGGCGCTTCCCTTATCGGGTGTACTTCCGGATCCTGCCGGAAGAGCTCAGGATACGGGCGGTTTACCACAACAAGCGCAGGGAAGGCGGATGGAAGTCCCGGAAGTTCGGATAACTGCTGGGATCTGTCTTCCGTTGAGCCAACTGGGGCGCCCCCGGCGTTTCTCGTCTCCAACCTTTGTCAGCTACGCTCCGGCGCCAGCTCGCCCATCTTCCCACGCCCCAGCCGCAACCGGGCCTGGTGCATCTACTCGTCGCTGCTCATCACGAAGGGTCCGCCGTGAACGATGGGCGTACCAAGCGGTGTGCCCGTCGCGAACAGGAACGCTACGCCTTCCGCGTCGGATCGACCAGATCCGTAACGACAGCCTACGGCAGGTGATCACCACGCCGTATTTCGGACTACTTTTGAAAGAAATATACGAGTATGCGACCATCCATAGGCTTGTTATCGTTCGCTCTGCTATCGCTAGTTGCCATCCGAGTTCCCGTTTCGGCGCAGCTCGTTCTCATTCCGGATGTCAACCTGCGCACCTGGTTCAATGCTCAAGTGCCGGGCTGCGTAGATGAAGCAGGTTTTTTGGACACGGCCTTACCGGAATTGCAGGAAGTGGATACGGCCATCCTCTACATCACTTGGGAGCCCTTCGACTTGACTGGTTTGGAGGAACTGGCGAATTTGAACTACCTGGATGTGCAAGGGAATGGGAATGGAGGTGTGATCAACGCTCTCCCAGCTGACCTGAGTTGGCTGCGGATCCTGAATGTCCCATCCACGCCGCTGCCGACTTTGCCGGCATCACTGCGCTACCTCGACCTGATCCAACTTTCACTAACCGAGCTGCCCCCCTTGCCGTCGCAGTTGGAGTCGCTCGGGCTCGGATCGGTGCAGATCGAGGTCATCGGTCCTTTTCCAGAGAGTTTGACGGAATTGCGACTGGCGGCGATATGGCCTGAGCTGACGGAGATCACGTCTTTCCCAATTGGGCTGCGTGAGTTCTTCGTCGCCGGCACCGCCCCCGATGTCAATGTGGATTGTTTGCCGGTCTTGCCGGATGGCCTGGAGCGATTCTGGCTCGATATCATCTTCGGTGCGGCGTTCCAATGTGTACCGAACATCCCTACCAACCCGGCGTTCGACTTCGTAGGAGGGCCGATACCCCCGCTTTGTGAGAGCGGCGTGCATAGTTGTGCGTTGACCACCTCGGTCGCTCGCCCGACACGAGCGGCCGTGCTGGTGGCACCCGTACCAGCCCAAGAAGAGCTCTATGTACAGAATAGCGATGCCCAGCCGCGATCGGTGCGTATCGTGGATGCCGTGGGTGCCGTGATGTATCATGGCCGCACCGATGGGCCACTCACGGTGATCACGGTGGGTGCATGGTCATCAGGCGCGTACGCCCTGATCCTGGATGAAGGTGCCGAAATACACCGGTTCATCAAGGAGTAGGCGTGCACAACGCAAGGGAGCACTTCGTATGACGGCGCTTTCCGTTGGGAGCCAGGTTGCGATACGATCTCCTTCAACAACGAACGCGGAACCGTGCGGCCTAGCGCTCCGGCGCTAACGTGCCCATCTCTCCGCGCCCCAGCCGCAGCCGCGCCTGGTGCATGCACTCGTTGTTCCTCCTCGCTTGCGGGCTACTTGCTTCTATCGCTCACGCGACGCTCAGCGCTTCACCACGTGCCCGAGGGTATACGTCCCGTTGTTGGCGATACGGACGGTATAGAGCCCTGGTGCTTCACCGCTCAGATCCACGCGCACCTGTTCGCCGAGGTGCTCAGCACGCAGCTGTATGGTACGCCCGAGGGCGTCCACCACCTCCACGGTCGCGCTCCGTGCAGCGGGTACATGCACCGGTCCATCGGTGGGATTGGGCCACAGCTTCAGCAGGTGGTCATGGTTCTCGCTGATGGAGGTGCTGGTCTCCGGTCGCACCCACCGGATGCGGGCATCGAAGCGGTCGTTGGTGATCAGGAAGAACGAACCGTCGGGCTTGAGGGCGATGTCGCGGATGCGATCCAAATCGTTGAATGCACCACCAGCGAAGTGCACGGAGGTGTCCACGGCCGCGTAGGTCGGGTCGAAACGAGTGGCGACCAAGCCATTGGACCCTAGACCACAAGCGAGCAAGCGGTTCGTGAATTCCGGTATGGCAGCACTCGTGTAGAAGGCGCACCCCGAAACGGACTGCGGATACCAACCCGCAGGTGCTACAGCGTTGAGGGTATCACAGACTTCAGGGTACCAACAGTCATTCCCATCCCACCACGGCCATCCATGGTCCGTGCCCGGATGGAGAATGTCGATCTCGCTACCGTTCATGCACAGCTCGGTACTCACCGGTTGGCCATTGGGCAACAAAGCGAGTCCCTGCGCGTTGCGGTGGCCGGTCGTCCAGCGATCATCTCCCCAGGGATTATCGCTGGGTATCTCCCCGTTCGGTCCGATGCGCAACGTGGGACCTCCATGCAGCCCGATGTCGTCGCCGTACTCCGAAGTGGTGATCAACAGCATGCCGGTCGTATCGAACAGCAAACGCCCTCCCGAGTGTTCGCCATTGTGGAGGAAGGCGCGCAAGAGCGTCTCATCCGTCAGTTGGCCAAGCAGGTCATCGTAGCTGAACCGGAGCACTTCGGAATACCAACCTCCCCAGCCATAGTACTCCGAGGTATCGAACACCGCGAACACCTGCGGCGTGTTCGGAAAGTCGGGATGCAAGGCGAGTCCCATGCCGTTGCCGTACGGTCGTTCGAGCAGCGTATCGAGCACGTCGGTCGCAGGGTCCCAGCGGGTGATGAGCCTGCCATCGGTCATCCACAGGCGTTCGTCCGGCCCCCACACGATGTCCCATGGGATGTTCACTCGGTTGCTGTCCAGCACCACATCGATGAGCAGGGTGGTGCTATCGAGTTGGTGGGTCATTTGGGCGTTGGTGATGCACGGGACGAGGCCGAGTACGGTGGCGATGGGGAAAGCGAGCAAATGGTTCACATGCGAATGACGGTGTTGGCGCGCAGCCGGTTGCACACCACAGCGGGTCTTAGAAGAAGCACAGACAAGGCGGTGGACCCTGGCTTGCCAATGCGAACGCGGTTCGGACGTATTTCCGCCGTTCATGTAGCGCAGCGATGGCCTGCGCCCCGTGTTCCCGAACTTGCGCGCCGTGGTGCCATCCATCGACGTTCTGCTCCGCCTTCGCTGGCTCCAGCTGCGCCGTTCTTGCGCGTTCTCGAAGCCATCATCCGGCGTTGGGCGGTGCGAGGGCGCACGGTGATCATCACGTCGAACATGCTGGGGCCGTTGATCGTGTTACGCGACCGGATCCACCTCATGCAACAAGTGTGGTTCGAATGCGTGTTCGAGCACGGGCACATGGAAGGATCAGAAGCGGTGCTTTTCATGGAACTGTGTGAACGCACACGCTCCATCATGCCTGGTTGGGGAGCATACGGAGCGCCCGGCCATCCACTGGACATTTCCGGCCTGAGTTGCGGACCGTTCGAAAAGCAGGCAACGCACCGGGGGTCGATGCTTGTCTTGGAGGTATGCGCAATTACCATACATCCTCGTTCCTGGCGTTGCTGATGGCGTCACCAGCCATCGTATTGGCCCAGAACGGCTCTCGCCTTATCGGTACAGCATTCCAAGGTACGATCAACGGCGAACCTATGGTGCTCAGCGATAGCACGCGGTACGAGTACAGCGGTCAACGCGGCGGGGACCTCACCACGCCTGATCTGAAATTCGACAGGAGCTTCGATTGGGGTGTGGACTTCATGGGTGAGCTGGAACTACAAAGTGGGCGCGCGCGCAGCTATGATGGGCAGGAGAACATGCTCACGGATACATCGATCGTGATGAACGTTCCTGATCCGTACGTCACCTCGTACATGCGGTGGACTTACGACGCCGAGGGCAGGCCAACGAGCCGGGTGTGGTTCTCCAGTGGCGACAGTATCAACTACGCCACATATGCCTATACGGCTACCGGGAAACCTGCCGTCAACTTCAATTCATCCCTCACGAACGGTACGTGGTACAATACCACGGAGACATACACCTACAACGCTATGGACAGCCTGACGGATAAGGTGGTGGACAGCGACTGGCTGAGCTATTCCTTCCATTGGGACTATACGCCAGAAGGCTGGCTGGCGCATCATGAGCAGCTCACACCCAGCGGTGACCTGTTCTTGGACTATTGGTATCACCCGAACGGGAAGTTGCTCGCGACCCGTGCGTTCGGAGGGCAGTTCGGCCCGCAGAACGATTCAGTGGCCTACGCGTGGAACGATCAGTTCGATACGGTGATGATCTCATCCTACAACCTGTTGTTCTTCGGTGGGGAGCTGCCTGTCTCGCAGCGGCAAGAGATCTACGATGACGATGGCCTTCTCATAGAGAGCTTCCACTACCAAGGTGACGCTCCGGACTTCGTTCCGCTTTCCCGCTTGACTACGCAACGGGATGGTGCCGGAAACCCCATCCTTGATTCGCTGTTCACGTGGAACGGCATGGCGTTCGATCACCTCCAATGCGAATTCCGGAGTTACGACGACATGGGGAACCGGATAGAACGGATCGTGGCCAACCGGGTAGGACCGGATCTGGTGCCGGTATTCCGGGAGTACGCCACGTACAACGGTTTCGGACAGATCACTTCTTCCGGATCGCAGGATACCGTGGCGGGTGCCTTCATCACTACGGCGGAAGCGCGATGGTACTATGAGGAGTTCGCCACACCCGTAGAGGAGACTTCGGTCGCGTCCGCACTGAACGCATTCCCGAACCCATGCACTGACGCGGTCTGGATCCCACTTCCGGACGGTCCGGTCGTCCGTGGGGTCGAAGTCGTTGATGCCGCGGGACGGCAGCACCGGGTGAGCGCTCAGGTGCGCGATCAAGGCGTTGAGATTTCAACCGCTGCCCTACCTGCTGGAGCGTACGTCGTCCGCTTGCGGACCGAAGTGCGCGTTATACAGGCGCGCGTGATGGTGCAGTAGCCGGTTCCGTGGGGCATACGTGGTGGTCATGCGGACGCACCGAAAAGTGCTTGATGAGCACCTGCAGGCGTTCGTTCGGCGTTGCGCCCGGTCAGCTATCGGCTGGAAGGTCCTTTTCGGATGGATGTCAGAACCGAGCGGTCGAACTCAGGTTCGCATCGATCGTGTGCTGGATGAGAACGCTTGCTCACACTGGAAGGATCCCGCTGAAACCCGCGCCGCAGGTATTCTCCGTCCGAGGTGAGCCGGTTCCAGGGTCCATCTCTCGTGGGCGGCACACGAGAAGGGGAAAGCCGGTCGTTGGTCCTGGCGGATCGCCGTTGATGGATCGCCCCGTTGGAACTGTGCTCTTATGACCATCTTGCGGCAATGGAACGGCCGGCTCCTGCACGTACTGTCCTCCTCAAGCTACGCTGGCTGCAGCTTCGCCGCGCATTCCCGGTCTACGGGATCGTACTCTTGGCGGGCGCGGTGGTCGCTGGGGTCGCCTTGCTGCAAC
>DAOORM010000079.1:0-7938 GCA_035389265.1 Flavobacteriales bacterium
GCTTCTCTGGCAACGCCGGCAACTTCCGCCGTTCGAACAAGAAACTGCTGAGGTCGGCGATCTCGCTGAAGATGTAGTGGCTGTCCATGGCGCCTTTGAGGTAGGCCTTGCCAGTGCTACCGCCCGTACCTACGCGCAGGCCGATCATACGGTGCACCATGTTGATGTGGCGGCTGCGCCAGGCGGCCATGCCTTCATCGATGTCCAACAAGGCCTCCAAGAAGCGGAAGGCCTGCTGGAAGATGGGCTCGTCGCGGTAGAGCATGATGAAGAGCGCGCTGCGGCAGGCGCTAGGGGATAGCCGTCTTTCGGGACCGCCTTCCACGAAGAGCTTCTTCCACAGGGCTGCATTGCCTTGTTCTCCTTCCACCAAGCCTGCCGTGTAGAGTTTCTCCAATTTGCTGAAGAAGGCCTCTTCACCCGCAGGCCAGAAACGTTCCTCTAAGAAAGGCATGCGCTCCAGCCAGGCATTCACCAATTCCAAGAGGGTAGGCGCATTCTCCAAGGCTTCGATCTCGGCCTTGTGGTCCGCACGCAATTGGCTGGTGTAATACTGTTTGCCGAACCGCGCTTCCATGCGCAACCCCAGACGTGCTTCCAGGATCTTGAACTGCATGCTCTGGAATCCGCTCGCGGGTCGGAGCAGATCGCGGAAGTCAAGGAAATCCAGCGGTGTCATGGTCTCCATGATGTCCATCTGGTGCACGAGCACACCGAGGATGGTCTTCACCCGTTGCAACCGGTGTACGGCGATGTTCAACTCACCACCGTTGTCGTCCACATGGTCGTCCGCGAACATGGTGATGACACTGCCCACCTCGTGCAGGATCTGTTTGAACCAGAGCTCGTACGCCTGGTGGATCACGATGAAGAGCATCTCATCGTGGGCTTCCACACCGTGTTTGTCGCTTTCGGGAGCTTGGGCGCCTAGGATCTTTTCCAGTTGCAGGTAATCCGGATAATAGACGTTGGACATGGGCGTGCTTTCTTCAGGTGGTGGCCAAATGTAGACTTGCACGGTCGGGTTGATGTGACCGACATCATAGCAGTCCAAAAAAGAACACCCGCCCATGGTGGGGCGGGTGTTCCATGCATCCTAAGTGATCACTTCGCTTCCTGAGGGGAAGGAACGGCGTCTTCATCTTTCCGTTGTTGGCGAATGGCCAGCATCTTCTCGAATTGTTCTGGGGTAAGCACCTCCTGGATCCCGGCGTCCCTGTTCTTACGCAGCACGCCCAAGCGGCTCATGGTATCAGCATCCTTGAGCCCGGATCGCTTGAGTTGTCCCGCAGCCTTGGCAAAAGCCAAGTTCACTTCTGAGACTTTTGTGATCTGCTCACCGGTAAGGCCCATTTCTATGGCCATGTCAGGGAGGCGCTTGTCCTGAACAGGTACGGCGCTCATTTCCATGGTCCTGGGCGCCGGTGTACTGGTTCCGGTACTTTCCTGTGCGTTCACCGTGGTCATGGCTGCCAGCAGCACCGCGGTCATCATCGACTTTTTCATGGTTCTAGGGTATCGTGAAGGGCTAAGGTAAGTGATCGGATCGGTTCTTGGAATTCCCTGTTCGCGGTGCATTACCTGCCCGGCGATCAGCGCGCTATGACCAGGCGTTGTGTGGTATGTCCCTGGACCGTAACGGTGTAGACGCCGTTCCGCAGATGGCTGACGTCAAGCCCGTTCACCATGGCGCCGATGAAGGCTTCGCCGCAGAGGCGCCCGGCACCATCGTGGATGCTTACCACCGCATCCGCTGGGACTTGTGGTGCGACGATACGGACGACCGTGTTCGCTGGATTCGGCTGGAGGCTCCATTGATCGAACTCGGCTTGCTCAATGCCCACATTCGCGTTGGCGGGGTCCATCCGGTTCAGGCTACTATTGGTGGCGTTCACCCACCAGATACGCCCATCGAAACCGGCCTTGATACCCATGACACCAGTGCCGACCGCTACGCGACCGCGCTCTGCGAAAGCATTCTCCATGTCGTAGAAGATGATCTCCCCAGTACCATGGTCGCTCACCAGCAGGGTGCTGCCCACCACTTCGATCCCGGCAGGCGAATTCAAGCCCCCGTCGATGATCACTTCCCAAGTGGCACCCGTGACGTTCTCGTACTGCACGTACGACTCGAAGGGACCGAATGAAGGGTTACCGGATGCGATGTTACCGGTACGCGTATCGAGGCGCAGCACGCGCTGCCCACCATGGTCCACGATGTAGAGCCAGCCCGAGCGCTTGTCCATTACGCAGTGGCTCACGATGTGGTTGTTCGGATCACGCGTTACCGTGACCTCGGTGTACCGGTGGATGATGGCGTTGCCATGGTAATCCTGGCCGGGGCCGTGGTCGCCCTTGAAATCATGCATAACGACATCCTGGTTGGTGCCGTCCACCACCCAGTATTTGTTCCACCGCTCGTGGGCGATGCCTTGGCTGCGGGGCGTGACATGCAGCATGTCCAAGTGGCTACCCAATGGGCCGAATTGATTCTGCGCGTAGATGGTCGGATCGGCGCTCCATAATGTGGGTCCTGTGAAAGGTGTGGCCGTGGATTGGTTTCCGTTCGCGTCGTAGACACCCGGACAGGTGGCGAAACAGTTGTTGTCCCCCATGGCGATACCCGTCGGTAGGCTCAAGAAGTGGCGCGCAGCCGGGTCGCGCTGGTAAAGGAACTCCTGGTTTGGCTCACCAGGGTTGCTGAAACGCACCGTGCTCCCACCTGTGTTGAATACATCTTTGTTGATCAACCACAGTTCGTTGCGCTCGCGGTCAGGATGGAAGTCAAGATCACGGGCCACGGCGATGTCCTGATCACCGTTAGCGACCATGGTAAGGGTGGGTGTTTCCTCCAAATAGAAGTCGGTAATAGGTGTTAAGCGTGCGTGAAAAGGCGTCGTTCACCGTATTCATGTCCGTGTCCCCGTTCACCCCGATGACCCGGACCTCCAGTTCATCAACGCCAGCGCTAGTGGGCACCCAAGTGGTCGTCATTTCCACCTCGGCTTGCTCCCCGGGCTCCAGATCCAGGGACACCGTTTCCGAGACCGCGGCGCCACCATTTATGCTATACGCCAGCTGCGCACTGCTAATGGTGGACGCTCCGGAGTTCTTCACCGTTACAGCCACGATCACTGGAAGACCGACTTCGCCATACAGGCTGGTCTGGCTGGAGAGTATGGCCATGTCACGCTCGGCTGGTAAGGCTACCGTGAAGGGGTATACCTGCAGTCCGCCGCCCAAACCGGGGAAGGCAGCCGCGTAAACTCCATCCACGTAGACGACGAAGGAAGCTTGGTCGTCTCCGAAAGAATCGATCGAGATCAGATCATAAACGGCTCCGGCCGTGAGGCAGAAAGGCCCCTCTTCAATGGTCGTATTGCTGGCGTAGCCGCCGTTCGGCGAAGCCATCGTGCCTGCTTCCGCACAATCGATCACCGGATTCCCTCCTTGGAAGATGGGTGTGGTGTTGCACCCCGCCCCACTCGGCACCAACTGCCACATCGTCTCGTTGCCGTACTGGTCGGTTTGTACTTCGATCGTCACTTCCAATTCACCCGAGTCGCACTGGCCAACGGCGGTAAGGCTTGAGAGTAGGAGAATGGAAATGGGGAGCGCGTAATGTTCTATCCGCATGGTCACATCAGGTTGAGGAGCGAAGCTAGTCGCGCCATGACTTCCGTCAGTTCAGAAGTGATGCACCACGGCCATGACTCTTGGAAGGTCAAGTACCCAGAAAATGGCTGGTCCTTCGACCATCAGGTGGTTCGGACCGATGGATCCACATTGTGCGTCTACTAGACCTTGTTGCTGACAGAGGGGTCGTTCTCAGTCCGGGATCTTACCACGCTGTCATTTATCCGCAACACTGCTGGAGATAGGTGAGGACCACGGCATTGAAGGCTTCGGGTCGTTCGGCATTGCTCAGATGACCTGCTCGGGCGATCACGACCAATTCACCTTGTGGAAGCGCTTCCACCATGGCTTGGCTGGTCGGTAACGGCATCAATTCATCCTCTTCTCCTGTGATGACCAACGCAGGCCGAGCGAAACCGCGTAAGACATCCGTCCTGTCACGGCGATGCGCCATACCCCGCGAGGCCGCGGCCACAGCCAGTGGATCCTGGCGCGCTATCATACGTTCGATACGATAGGTCAGATCAGGGTCTTCAGCCCTTGTTGTCCTGCCCAAGACCTTTGGGATCATGCCACGAGCGATGATGTCCATCCCTCGTTCCGTGGCATCCCGTGCAGTGTTCTCCCGCGCGACGATGCCTTCCGGTGTGTCCGCCGCGCTTCGGGTGTTGCAGAGGATAAGGCCTGCCATCCGTTCTGGTGCTCGTTCGACCAGCGACATGGCCACGTATCCCCCCATGCTGAGCCCGCACGGGATGAACTTATCGATCCCGCGTGCATCCAGGTAGTGGAGCAAGTCCTGAGCGTACGACTCCATGGTGACCTCGGTCCCATCTCCTCGGCTCTCGCCGAAACCGCGTAGATCGGGAGCTATCACGTCCGCCGCGGAACGCAGTTCTTCTAAGTTCGGGTCCCACAGTGTGTGGTCCAGTGGGAAACCATGTATCAGGAGGAGGGTGGGGCGCATGACGTCGATCGTTGGTTGCTCGTGGCATCGAGGTGGCCAAGGTTGTGCCAAATTTGTATCATGCGCAATCCACCCCTCGTGTCGTTCCTTGCCCTTGGGTTCGGGATCTCTTGGTCCATAGCAGTCATAGGGCCCTGGGCCGGTGTTGATACGACAAATTCGGCCTATGTCTTTGTTACTGTTCTCTGCATGCTTGGACCAGCCGCTGTGGCCATCATCCCATTCGCTGCCCCGAGTCGCGGGCGCGTGACCGATCGTATTGGTTTCAAGGGGGCGGTGTGGGGCATCTGGCGTGTACTGCTCGTCCTATTTGGGGCACGATCACCCCGCGCATCCGTTCTTGAGTATCGTGCTGAGGATGCTCCGCATCTTGCTCGCCGAGGTTTTCGACGAGGTGGAACTGCGGGTGAAAGGTGTTTTGCGGCCCTGCGCGCTGCACGGGTCCGTCAAGGGTTCGGCAGGCGCTCAGATCCTATTCACTTCGGATGGTCAAGTGCAATGGACCTCTCCAGTTGGCATGGCCGAACTGCTGGTGTCACGCATGCGTCGCATCTAGGTATCCGCCTTCGATGGTTCTTATCGGAGGTCGTTCTTTCAAATCATGGTCACCACCTGCCAGTCCGGTCGAACTTCCTGGCCTGCCTTTTCCTTGCAGGCAGCCTCAGCACGACTTCGTTCGCCACGGAATACGTGGTGCCTGCAGGTGATGTGTCCGTCTACTTCGCCAACCTGCCGAAGGATGCCACCTATCTGTCTTTTTCCGCTGCTGCCGAGTACCACGCTTCGGGTGATATCGTGCTTCCGCGCAAGCAATACTTGGTGATCGATGGAAAAGGCTGCAAGCTTTCGTTAGGACCAGTTTCCAATGGCTTCACCACGCCGATCGCGGATCAGAAGACAGCCGCACAGCGCACGGGTGATCGATATACCATCCGTGATTTCGCTGCGATCGTCGGAGGACGCAAAGCCGTGGATCTTCAAGCGACCTTGAACAGTACGGTGATCAATTGTCGCCTGAACGGACAGACCGAAGTGGCCGTGGATCTGCGCTTCTGTCTGATGGCCAGGCTGGAGAACGTGCTCGTGACGAACCCTGCGGGCCGGGGTTTCCTCATCCGCTGCGGCGATTGGCCCGGTGCGAATACGATGAACAGCCAAAGCAACCACACCGTGTTGGAACAGTGTAGGGTGTACTGTAGCAAGACGACCACGGCAGCCTTCACGGTCCTGAACAGTGGAGGTGTACGAATGACGGATTGTATCAGCGAAGGTGCGGAAGCCGATCACGACCTCTTCCTTTCTGCCAGGACCGACGGCGACGAGGAGGGGTATGCGAACAATGCCGTGGTGAAGACCTTCACCCTCTCCAATTTCCACGTGGAGCATCGGCTGCGCAAGGCCAGCATCCATGTGAACATGCCGCCCAAGGCCACCGTGCAGTTGGAGAACATCTACTGGAACAACCCGATCGGTGCCCCGGTGATCCATTACGTATCCGGTCAACTCAATATCAGCAACATCGGATGGTGGAACCCTGATTTCCGCATCCATACTGCGAATCCTGTGCCTCATATCAACTTCGACGCATGCCATAAGGCCTTGGTGGTCACTGACAAGCCCGATGAGACCGGCGACCGAGCGGGTGCGCTCTTTCTGGTCGGTGAAGCGGCCGCGACGAAGAAGTTGGATCTGACCTATGTGCGCACTACACGACGGGCGATGTGATCCTTAGCCCACGGCGGCTACTACCTCAACCTCTTGGTCGGCATAGCGCACACGCTGGCCCGGACGGATCTTGCACGTCTTGCGCAGTTCCACTTGTCCATCCACCTGTACCAGGCCTGCTGCCACCAAGTGTTTTCCTTCGCCACCGCTGGAACAAAAGCCTGCGAGCTTCAACAACTGGTTCAATTCCACGTGATCGCCCACGACCTCGAACCGCACTACTTCGTTGCTCATGTGATCGATGTTATCCGGAACCGCTGGGGCACCGGACCGTTGCGAAGTTCGGCTTCTTCGTTCAACCGTTTGCCGATCAACGCTCGTGCAAGCGGAGCTGTGAAGGCGATGCGCAGTTCTTTCACGGAAGCTTCGTCCACCCCCACGATGGTCCATTGTCGCGCAATTCCTGCTTGGGCCCCGTTCAGATGCAACAAGCCTACGGTGGATCCGAAGCGCACCTCATCCTGTTGCGGGGCAGGCTCAATCATGCGTGCTGTTACGATGCGTTCCTGCAGAAGAGCAAGCCTCCCATCCAAGGCAGCCTGTGCACGTCGCCGTTCATCGTCGCTACCTAGTATGCTTGCTCGTTCCTGTTCGAGCTCCTGTCGTTCCTGGCGCAGCAACTCCAAACCGCGCGGCGTCACGTAGTTGGCCACACCATCGGGCAGGGGCGCTCGCTGGGGAATGAACGGAGCTTCCTCCTGGTCGTCTTCACGAACGAATCCTCGGCTCATGTGGTTCCGAAGGTACTTCGATGATCCCTGTTCGAACTACGCAGAAGACCATTCGAACCTACCGTCGAACTTGTACACTTCCTTTGAAGTGGGTATGCGCGGCTTCTTCTACGGCAATTGGTTCATTGGGCTTTGTGCGGTGGCACTGGGCATCGAAGCCGCGTGGCAACAACATGTTCCACTCAACGGGCTATGGTATCACCTTATGATCTTCTTCGGCTGTGTAGCCTTCTACAACCACGCCTACCGGGGCTATCTGCAAGGCCCCGGTGATGATGAGCGTGCACGGTGGTTCGCCACCCACGCACCTCGGCAACGCGTCGTTCAAACGGTCCTGATCCTATTGGTTGCGGCCCTGGTCATCGTCCAATATGACCGTTTCCTCGCATTGGATGCATGGGGTGTGGTCTCGATCGCTGTGTTCGTGGTGGTCGCTGCTGCCTACTACGGTTCGAAGAACAGGGCCCTACGCAACGCCGGTCCGCTCAAACCCTTCATTCTCGGTTTCGTGTGGGCGGGAGTGGTGACCGTTTTCCCGGTCGTGATCGCGGGGACTTCCGCGGGTGACCTCATGGTCGATGCCGGCTTGATGGCGCGACTCTTCTTCAAGAACATGATGTTCTGCGCCATGGTCGCTGTGTTGTTCGACATCAAGGACCACGCGGGCGACCACCGCAGTCAACTACGCACGTTCGTGGTGCAACGGGGATTGCGGACGACCTTGTTCAGCATCGTGCTCCCGTTCACCGTGCTCGGTCTGGTGACTTTTCTGGCTTACGGCTCCATGCACGGCTTCAGCGCCATGCGCTTGTTCGTGAACGCGGTGCCTTTCGCTGCGCTGCTCACCGTCATGTACTCATTACGCAAACGACGTCCGAT
>DAOORM010000080.1:0-7906 GCA_035389265.1 Flavobacteriales bacterium
GCTGCCCACCTTGGTGAGGTATCTGGGGTTGCCGCTGCCGTAGGGGTGCAGATCAGCGAAAAGGGTGGTGCCCTGGGGCGTGCCATCGGTCACCCAGAGCTCGCGCCCCGAACTGTTCTCAGCGGTGAAGAGCACACGGTCGCCGAAGACGATGAAGTCCCAGGGTGCGGACCCCACGCTGCTGCCGGGCATGATCTCCTTCAGCAGCACCAAGGTATTCGTGGCCGGGTCGTAGCAGTAGGGCTCGGGGTTGCCGTTCGGGTTGGTGCTGGTGAGGAAGAGCTTGCCGATGCCGCTGAAGAGCAGACCATGCCCCGCACTGGCAGGTCCCGGTACGTAGGCATTCACCAGCTGGGTGCCCGCGGTGGTCCCATCGGTGCTCCAGAGCTCGTTGCCCTCGGCGCTGGTATGGCCCACGAAGTACATGCGGCCGTTCAACATGGCCGTGGAGTGGCTGGCCCCACAAGCGGGTATGCCGTGGCCCGTGCCCTGATCAATGTCCTTCAGCAAGGTGGTGGCACCGGTGTTGGCGCTCACTTTCACCAATTCCTCGCCCACCGCAGCGCTGAACCGCGTGCTGCAGATGAGGTTGTTGCCGAGCACTTGTGGTATGAGCACGCCGCACGGTACGTTAAAAGGCACCACTACCTGGGCCGGGGCGGCAGGGGCTACCGTTACGTTGAGGTCGGCCACATGGTAGCTGTGGTTATTGCCGAGCCAACTGTTGCCCAGGCGGTAGAAGACCTTGTCAAGCACGGACGATTCGATGAAGGGTTGGTCGTTGTTGATGGAGACATGCACGGCGCTGTTGCCGATGGCGCCCGTGCTGGAACGGAGCTCGTACACGCTGGCTCCGTTCACTTGTTCTGCGGTGTTGTAGCAGACCCGGCTGTTGCCGGTGCCACAAGGGGCCATGTACTGTACATGTACCCCCTGCAGATCGTTCACGGCGGTGGGTGCGATGTAGCCCTGGGCAGAGGCGACAGCGTAGGTGAAGAGGATCGCGCAATGAGCGACGAGGCGGGGTGTGCGGTGGCGCATGGGAGTGGTTTTTTCTCCGTTGCACGCCTGTTCAACGCGCGTCCGGTGGGGAAGCGGTTGTTGGGCATGGAACGGCCACACGAAGGGCGTACTTCCGCCGCTACCAGACAATAACCCGGAAGTGGTAATCGCCGGTAGGGGAGAGCTCCACCATCCGGCGTGTGCGTGGCCGCCCGCGACTATTTTCGCGCACCCATGAGGCCTACAGCCCCGTTCGTTCACGTTCCACTGCGCTCGGTGTGGTTGGTCCTGGCCTTGCTCGTGGGCCTGCACATGGCCCAGGCCCAAGGTGACCACGTGTGTACCCCGCTATTGTATGGCAGCGCAATGCCCCCGGACCTCGTGCCCGCTCTGGAGGCCCACTACAAGGCGCACAACGCAGCGGTGGATGTGGCTCCGGCGAAAGTGCGCAAGGCGGTGCTGGAAGATTGGACCCACCTGCAGACCGACCTGATCGAAAGCCTGAACGATGAGCACTTCATCTTCGGCACCCCGCTGAACGATCTGCTGGACAGCATCACCGCGTTGCTGGTGCCGCACCTGCCCGGACCATCAGCCACACCACGGGTATTGCTGAGCTGGTATCCCTGGCCCAACGCCTCGTGCCGGGGCGAGGGCACCATAGTGGTCAACATCGGTATGCTGGAGCGCTTGAACAGCCGGGCGGAGCTCGCCTTCATCCTGGGCCACGAGCTGGCACACCATTATTTCGACCACGTGGGCCACGGCATCGAACAGGTGCACACGCGCATGAATTCCGACGAGTTCCAGGCGGAGGTGAATGCCGTGCTGCGGCAGGAGTTCGACCGGGTGGCCCAATTGGAGGCCTTGTTCATCAGCTTCTCGATCAATGAACGGCGCCACGGCCGCAACCACGAGCTGGTATCGGATTCGCTGGCCTTGCGCCTGATGCAAGCTGCGGGTTTCGACGCGCTCGCTGCCCCTTCGGTGATGGATGTGTTGGCAGCCTGCGACCGCGAAGCCTATACCACAGCGGTGAACATGGAGAGCGCCTTCCGCAGCAGCGGCGCCGATGCCGAAGGGGATTGGATGGCGGAGGAGCAGGTGAGCTCCTTGGGCAATGTGGATACGCGCGATACCGTATTGGCGGAGGAATTGCGCACCCACCCTGATTGCGAGATCCGCAAGCTGGCCCTCTTCGATCTGCTGGAGCTTGACTACAAGACCCGCGTGGTGCAGGACGATGCCACCTACCTGGCCCTGAAGCCCCAGATCGCCTCGGCGGTGTTGGAGAGCGCACTGATCAGCCGCGACCTGGGCCGTGCCGTATTCGTGGGCCAGCACCTGGTGAACCGGGAGCCTTCGCTGCCCGAAGCCCATGCCGGACTGGCCCTGGCCTATGCCGGCATGGAACGTGGCCTGCGCCTGCACCAGCTGAGCAGGGTATTGGACCAGCCGGCGCGCCACCACAGCCAACACTACCAGCGCACCCTGCAAATGCTCAACCGGATGCGCGTGCGCGACCATGCCGCCATGGCCGTGTACAACCTGCGACTGGCCCAGGAGAAGGCACCTGCCTGTGAACTCACCTACTACGCGGCGCTCAAGGTGGCCGCCAACGGCCCCAGCAGCGTGGACCTGGAGGAAGCGCGTAAAGCCTACTTGGACACCTTCCCCGATGGCCATTACCGGGAGGAGGCCACGAATATGAAATTGATAGCGTCCGGTTCACGTTGATCGGCGATCTTCGCCCCCCTTACACGAAAAAACACCCCTACCATGCGTGGACTATTCATCTTGGTCTGTGCGCTACTGGCTGGCGCCGCCACCGCCCAGGAACGCATTTTCGAAAACGTTCTTCGTTCACGATCCCGCGGCAGTGGCGTGATCATGAAGAGCGATGAACTGGCCGGTTACTACTCGTTCTACGAAGTGGATAAGGTGGACAGTAAGAACCGCGCTTTTCGAATGGCGCTGATCGATAACAACCTGGGCGAGGTGGGCGAGGTGAAGCTGGTGCGGCCGAAGAACAGTTACATGATGGAGAACGTCTTCAACGGCAAGGCCTTCATGTTCTTCTTCCTGAACGAGAAGAACGTGGAGCTGGAGACCTACGACGTCACGGGCAAGAAGCTTGGTTCCAAGATCTACGAGGATGTGAGCAAGTGGGAGCGCGTGCGCGCGGTGACCGCCTACAGCATGGGCGACAACGGCGAGGTGAACCAGAGCATCTTCCCCATGGGCGAAGAAGGTTTCCTCAAGCAGAGCGTGGCCAAGGGCGAGAAGCGTGGCTACCACATGGCCGCCTACAACAACGACTTGAGCCTGCGGTGGGAGACGGAAGCACCCAACAGCGATATGATCGAGAACCTCGATGTGATCGCCGTAACGGACGACCATATCCTGGGCTCCATCTTCAAGCAGAAGAACGCCTTCGACATGCCCGATGTGGCCTACCTGGTCCTGTTCGATGTGAAGACAGGCAAGAAGCTCTGGGAGAAGGAACTGGCCGAGAAGAACAAGCGCATGACGGTGGTGAACGCTTTCCCCGTGGAGGGCAGCGATGAATTGTTCGTGATCGGCGAGACCTTCGCACCGGACGACAAGGTGTTCAAGGCCAAGAGCACGGGCATGTACGCCATGCGCATGGGCCTGGATGGTGTGCCCTTGCAGACCGAGGTCATGGATTGGGAGAAGGATATCCTGCCGCACGTGCCAGCGGATGAGAAGGGCAAGAAGGAAATGGACCGCATCTTCTTCCACAAGGTGCTGCGCATGAAGAACGGCACCATCGCGTGCATCGGTGAAGAGTACAAGAAGGTGGCAGGCGCCACCGGCGGTGTGCAGATCACCACCAAGGACCTTTTCGTGATCGAGCTGGCTTCGGACCTGAAGATGAAGAGCTGCACGGTGTTCCCCAAGAGCAAGACGCGCACGGAGTTCCCCCGGGAGTACGCCATGTACTCGGCTTCCATCCTCGCCAAGCTGGTGAAGCAGATGGGCTACTTCGACTACGAATTCACCGCTCAGGACAAAGTGGCCGACCGGTACTTCTCCTCCTACGTCGACTTCGACCGTTCCAAGAACGAAGAAGGTGACAAGGTGGGCACCTACGTGGGCACCGTGGTGGGCGATGGTAAGGCCGAGCCCACCCTGGATAAGTACGATGTGAAAGCGGGTGGTGTCACCTATTTCCGCGCCATGGCCTCCAAGCCCGGATACATCCTCATTTCCGAGTACCGCCGCAAACTGAAGCAGATCAAGTTCCGCCTGGAGAAGGTGAACTTCTGATCACCGAACCATCCTCTGTGAAGGGCGCCGCGAGGCGCCTTTCACGTTCTTGCGGGTGGCCGTTGCATGCCCGCGCGGATGTTCTGCGCCGCCAAGGTCACCACTTCGTTGATCCGCTTGGTGCGAGTGGCCTCGGTCTTCGCGCTGCCGATCCAGTACAGGATGAATTTGCGCGCGCTTGGCGGGAAGGCTTCGAAGTACTTCTTCGCAGTCTTGTTCTTCGCCAAGGCCTTGGTCAGGTCGGCGGGTACTTCCAGGGCGTCCACGGCATTCAGCGCGTTCCACGAACCATCGGCCTTGGCTGCCTCGATCATCCGCAGCCCCGCCGGCGTCATCAGGTCCTTGGTCAGCAGTTCTTCCACGTGGCGCTTGTTCACCGCGCTCCAGATGCTCTTCGGTTTCCGCGGACGCACGTAGTGCATGGTGCGATCGGCATCGAGCTTGCGCGCCAGACCGTCGATCCACCCGAAACAAAGTGCTTCTTGAACGAAGTCCGGGAAGCTGAGGTACTTCCCCTCCACGTGTTTCTTGTACGTCACCAACCAGATGCCCGTAGTGCGCGTATGGTGCTTCTTCAACCAGGCGCGCCATTGCGCCCGGCTGGTCACCTCGACCTGTTCCAGCGCGTCGAGTTTGTTCGCCATGCCTCAGCGACCCATCGGCAGGGTGGGGATCTCCATCACCTGATAGCCCTCCAGCGAGAAGGCCTTCTCATCCACCGAACCCATCTTCAGATCGCGGATGGTGCACTGCACGCGCTCTTTGCCGTCGGTGGAGGTCCATTCATACTCCAAAGGGAAACCGTGTACGCCCACCAAGGCATCGTCGTGGATGTCGCCACCGGTGCTGGATACGCTTTTCATGAAGCTGTGGAAGGGCACATCGATGTCCTGCGCCATCCAACCGATCCAGGTGCCGGAGCTGTCCGTGGCGGTCATCTTCTTGCACAGGTGGCCATCGATGGTCTTGGTCTCGTCGGTCATGCGCACATCGCCAGCGAGGTGGGCATCGGGGTTGTCGTTGACCACTTTCATCTTGCGCGTCTTCATGGCCATGCGGGTGCCGGCACCATCGTCCATGAGCATGTATTGCCACTTCTCCTTCTGGTCGATGATCATGCGCATCTTCTCCTTCACGCCGGGCGTCTGGCTCTCGATCGCGATCTTCTCCGCACTGCTGTGGATGGTGGTGTTCGCAGGGCTGTGTTCCTGCTCCTTGCCGTTCTCGAACAGGTGCATCTCCATGGTGAAGCTGCCGACGAAGGTGTTCGGGGTGAAGGGGTCCGTGTCCGGCACCAGCTGCATGCCGCTGCCGTTCTGTTGCAGGATGGCGTTGATGTCGATCTGGGCCGTGGCCGGGTTGCCGAGCAAGATGGCCGCCGTGGCGAAGGAGAGGAGGTGCGTGATTTTCATGGGAACGATATCCGGCGAATTTACAGTGCTGCGGTCCTGGATGGGTTCAACGCTCCAGTGTGCCTGGTGTTCACTTCAGCAAGGTGGCCGGCGTGATCCGGAAGAGCTTCTCATCCACCGCACCGGGCTTCAGCTCCAACACCTTCATGGTCATCTTTTCCTCGGTCTTGTAGGTGTATTCCACCTCCAGCGGCATGCCCAAGCGTGTGCTCGCCACCATGGCACCCCGTAACAGGATCTCCACGCCACCCCAGCTCTTCCGCGCGCCCAGCACATCGTGGAAGAGGGAAGGGGTCTTCACATCCACCCACGAGCTGCGCGTGCGTTCGTCCGTCACCAACCGCCGCTGTTGTGCGGTGCGGCCGATCAACTTCCGTGTGCCGGTGATGATGCTATCCTGCGTGGCCGGCGGGAATGGAGATCCGAACCGATGGTCCAGTTCGTTCACATAGGTGCGCAGGGTGTCGCCACCAGGCACGTATAGGGTCTCGGTCCCAGCCTTGCGATCGATCACGTAGGCGCGCGTGTGTTCGGTGTCTTCCGCCTGTTCGGCCTTGCCGATGATGACCATCCGATCCGCCGTGCTGGCGTATTGCACCATCCAGCTGGTGGTCTTCGCGCCGCGCGTGCTCGTGAAGCGCATCTTCGCCGTGCCGATGAACCCGTTCGTGGTGGCGTTCATCAAGGAGTCCATCGCGGGCTCCAGCGGATGCACCTGTGGCTCGTAGCTCCGTTCTGCTGGTTCCATCATCGGTACGGCCATCGGTTCATCGACCATTTCAATGGCCACGTCCGAGCCGCGCATCACATCCTCCATCGTGACCTCGCGGACCTCTATGTTCGGCTCCCTGGCGTGCTCTTCGCGCCGCTTTCGTTCGCGCAGCCGCTCGTCACGCACGATGCACTTGCTCAGGTCGACCTTCGGTGGTGCCGCCTTACCCGGCGCGTAGCTCGTGAGTTGTGTGCCCATCACGGCCATGGGCATGGGCCTATCGGCCACACCGAAGACCATGAGGTCTTTGAACTTCTGACCGATGCGCTGCACCAGCCAATTCTTCATGTCGAAGACGGGATTCACCAGGTTCTCCTTCGGGAACAGGAAGACCTGCAGGTAACGTTCAGTGGTGGTGTACACTTCGCACTTGCGCCCAAGGATGGTGTTGTACTTCCCGCGCGCCGTGAAGTCCAGCTCCAAACCACGGCCGAATTCGGTGAGTCCGACCGTTTCCAAGGTGGCGATCTCGACCTTCGGGATCACATAGCCATGTCCTTCGTTGATGGATACCATGACCACATCGGCATCGAGGTCCACCGCATAGAAGATGGTGCCTTCATCGTGGGGGTCGTTCAATTGCAAGACGGCCCGGCGCGCATCGGCCCAGTAGCTGTACTTCGCCACATGCAGTGTGGTGTCTTTGTGCTCGTCGATGTATTGGACCGGCGTCTCTGCCGTGAGCTTACCGATGAAACGGTTGTCCGGAATGCCGCGGTCCATCGGGTCCGGCGAGTAGGCGAGGGGCAGGCTGTCCGGCGGGAGGTCGCCGAGGTAGGAGCGCATCCACTTCGGCAAACGCCCGGTGCCGCTGTTGTTGATCCACGCCAGCCTTTCCTCGTGGATCAGCGCTCCCTTGAGGTTCAACTCCGGCATCGCCACGCGGCCCGGTGTGATGGCGATGAACTGCATCCCGCCCGGGCTCGGACCATACTCATGCCGCCCCCACCTCACCTTCAACGCGGCGCCTGCGTTGCGATCGGCGAAAGCGTGCAAGTGTTCAATGAAGCCCTTGTTGAGCCAATTGGCCCACACACGCAGATCGCCGAAGAGCTTCGGGTGGGCGGTGGTGGTCCAATACCACGAACTATCGCGTCCGTTGCTGGTGCCCCAGAATTCCTTGCAGGTGTGGCCCAGGATCTCCTCCGTACGACCCGTAGCCGTTAGACTGTCGTTCCAGATGTCGTGGAAATAACCAGCTTGTGGGATGTAGAGGTCCTCGACCTTGCCGGCCACCTGCGCGCCTCCATAGTGGAACTTGATCTTCACGTTGTGCTGGAGGTCCAGCAAAGTGACGTTCTGCACGGTGAAGGCCCCGCTCAGTTCCCGCAAGATCATCCGGTGTTCGGTGCCCCAGTATTCGATCCGGCGCCCGCCTTCCAGTTCTACCGTCCACGTGCCGATGAAGGCGTTGGTGTGTAGCGGCTTT
>DAOORM010000081.1:0-7900 GCA_035389265.1 Flavobacteriales bacterium
TCCCTCACCCTGGCGTATTTGACCACATAACCGAAGGGAGCGGCCACCACCTTGGAGTTCTGTTCCATGGCACTACCGCCCACATTGAAATCCCGCGCCCACGCGATGTTGCCCAAGGTGTCCATGCGGATCAACCCCTGGGTGAAGTTGGTGGACGACCCGTTGATGTCGCCGAAATACGCCAGGGTGAGGGAGTCATCGGTGGCGATGATGTCAGAGGTCACCAAACGACGGTCGGCCGTATTCGAATACAAAAAGTACTGAGTATCCACATGCTGGCCGGAGATGTCGAATTTGCTCAACCCCACACGACGTGATGAGACCAAGGAACCATCGGTGAATAGCGAAGAGGAAGCGTAGAACGAATCAGCGATCCGGGCGGCTGCCGCCATATCGCTTTGGTAGGGAGAAGTAGCGTACTGGTCGAGGCGATCGGACAACCACAGGATATCCCCTGAGGCCGCATCAATGCGCGCTGTGATCACATCGGTGAATGTCGGTGCCGAGTTGTCCGTGTAACCTCCGAAAAGCAGATACTCGTTCGTATTCACTTCCAGCATACGCCTGGCGTAGATCAATGGGTCATCCCAATGGCGTAACCAAAGCATAGCGCCAGCAGCATCAATGCGGAAATGGAAGCCCTCCACCGGTTCCCCCCCTTGCAAATAGCCCGTGCCACAACCGATGATGCTACCATCGTTGGTGGACGTCAGGTGGACCACATTCTTGTTGCTTGCACCTGGTGGTTTGAATGTCCTAGACCAGAGCACGTTGCCATTGGGGTCGATGCGTTGCACCAAAGCGCTATCGTTGGCACTTCCACCGATGTATAGCTCCCCGGTGGGCGCTTGATGGGCCACGAAACCCGCCTCATTGCGACCAGGCTGGCCGATCACCTTCACGTAGGTCTGGGCCTGAGCCATGACCGAGGTGCCGAACAGTCCGAAGATGAACAATAAGAGGCGTGCCTTGAACACGGCCGCAAGTTAACCTGCGAGCGACCTCGACCGCCATGCCTCCGGGGAGCGATGGTGCAAGGTCCTTTGATAACAGCGTGTGTCGCATCTTCGCACGGTGAGCGCGGAACGGGACCGGAACGAGATACGCAGGATCGCCTACATCCATCCGCAGCGTTTCCATTTCGTGGCCAAGGATATCGAGGCGTTGCGCGAACAGGTCGAGGTGCTGGAGCATCGCTTCAGCTCGGGCGGTGCGTGGGCACTCCCCTGGGACTTTTTGCGACAATCCGTTTTCCTACTTCGGTGCAAGCTTGCGGGTGTCCGGTGCGTTGTCGCACATTTCGCGGGATACCATACCGTGGTTCCTGTGATGATGGGGTTCCGCACCTTCATCATCGTAGCGGGAAGTGATGCATGTTCGTATCCCGGTATCGACTATGGGAGTTTCCGCAAGCCCTGGATGGCCCGCGCCATGGCCTTCTCCATGCGGAAAGCCGCACAGCTGCTGCCAGTACACCGGAGCTTGGAACGGTTCACTGATCGCTTCAGCCATTTCGGCCCTTCGGAACAGGGGTATGCGCATTTCGTATACGGTCGCATCGCACCCAGCACAGCGGTCCCTTACGGTTTCGACCATCGGCAATGGCAAGCTCGCACCCCTGCTCGCACACCACGTTCCGTGCTCTGCATAGCCACTGGAGCAGCACACGGCAATGCGGTGCACTTCCGCAAAGGCGTGGACCTATTGATCGAAGCTGCACTTAGCCTAGGGGACCACTCCTTCACCATCGTCGGTATCGCCGATACGCAGTCCTACAAAGACCTACCGGTGAACATCCGGATGCTCGGGAAGTGCACACCCGAAGAGGTAGGCCACCTGATGTCCTCCCACAGCGTGTATGCGCAACCATCGGTGATGGAAGGATTCCCCAACGCGCTTTGCGAAGCGATGCTCGCGGGTTGCCTTCCGGTAGTCTCGAACGTCACCTCCTTGCCGGAAATCGTCGGCGCCAGCGGCCTGGTGATCAATGAACGTTCCTCGGCTGCTTTGGTCGCAGCGATCACACGCCTGACCTTGTTGGACGTCCCGGAACAGAACCGGTTGCGGGAACTGGCTTCCGCACAAGTCCAACCATACACCATGGAAAAGCGCATCACGGCGCTCCTGAAAGTGGTGCGGATGGCCATGACCGAACGATCATGAGGACGAACTCCCGGATATTTGGACCATGGGCCTGAAGAAAGCTTGGCGCGAATGGTTGGGACATGTGGCACGCTTCGGGGTGTGGAAAGGCACGCGCATCGTTCAATTGAAGAGCCAACGTTCCAAAACCTTGGCCGGCATTGACGTGCCTGGCGGAGGTGGCTCCTTCCACGTGCGGCCAGGCACTTCGGACATGGCCATCTTCGACGAGATCTTCTACAGCAAATACCTCCCGCGCGACCGATCCTATGCCACGGTGATGGACTGCGGGGCCAACATCGGCTGCACGGTGCGTTACTGGAAGATGTTGGACCCGAACTGTACCGTCATTGCCGTGGAGCCCGATCCGGAGAACTTCGATCTGCTCGCCAAGAACACCGCGCAATTGAAGGACATCCATTTGGTGAAAGCCGGGATCTGGCCAACGACAGGAGCCTTGGACCTGGCGAAAGAAGGCGTGGGCCACTCGGCTGTGCGCACCACCGCGACCACGCAGGGTTCTACACCAGCGATGACAATCCCAGGGTTGATGGAGCGCTACGGCATCAACCACCTCGACCTGCTGAAGATCGATATCGAAGGATCGGAACTGGAACTCTTCACGCAGGGCGACCTTTCGTGGATCAACCACGTTGATACCATCGCCATCGAACTCCACGACCATTGGCGCGCCGGTTGTGGCGATGCGTTCTTTAAGGCCATCGCACCCTACCGCTGGACTTACTCGATCGTGGGCTACACGCTGGTGTGCACCAAAATGGAACCCTAGTTCCGTTGATCACCGCCCGCGGCACCACGGGTGCGCAGACGTGCAGCGAACTCCATCAGTTCAGTGGTCAGCCCCAATGCATGTGCCACAAGCCAATACGCCCCTGTGGCCAACAGGCCCAGGAGCACCATGTCCATGAAGGCATCGCCAGTCAGCGGGACCCATGGCAGCGCGAAGCAAAGACCCAGGATCAAGGCGACCACTAGCAGCGCTCGGCTGTCAAAGGGCCAGAGCTGGTAACGCCTCCACAGGAACCAAGTGCGGAAGATGTTGACTGACACCAATGCGATCAGCGTGGCCCAAGCCGCACCGATGATGCCCATGCTCCGGATGAGGAAGAAGTCGGCGACGAAGTTGATCGCGAGCATCGAGAAGCTGCTGATCGCATCCAGCTTGTAGGCGCGAGACATGCTGATGATGCCTACGCCCATCTGCACGGCGCTGGTGATGAGGTAGGCCAGGGCGATGACGATCACCACATCGGCCGCGCCGGCATACTCCTGCGGCAACAGGATGAAGAGATCGTCCACGCCCACCCAGATGAGCACGAAGAAGAAGCCGCTGATGAGCAGCTGCACCAAGGATGAACGACGGTAAAGCGAAGTGATGGTGGCCATGTCACGCCGTTTCCAGGCATCGGCCAGGAGCGGAACCGCCGCCTGTTGCACCGCACGCGCCGGGGTGGCGATCACCGATCCGAAGTAGAACGCCACGGCATAGTGCGCCACGTAGGTGAGCGCATTCGCGCCCAGCAGAGCCCCGATCATCAACTGATCCATGTTGCCGAGCACGATGCCCGCCAAGCTGGCCGAAAGCGTGAAGAGGCTATAGGTTGCCATGCTTCGACGGAGCCGCTTGGGCATCCAGCGTTGCTTCCAGCCGATCCGCCAAGCCCCTGCACGATATAGGTCGACCACCAGCAAGCCGGTACACGCGATGAAGATGGACGTGTAGACCATCATGAACTGGCCGAAGGGCATTGGATGCCAAGCCTGCACCGCGATGAGCACCGTCTGCAGGATGCGGAGCACGAACTCCCGGATGAAGGTGGGCTGCACCGTACGCCGCAACGAGCGACTGTAACTGCGCAGGAGGATGAAGTACACCTCGCTGAAGACCAACGGAAGCAGCAACAAGCCGTGCGTGCTGTACAACGCATTGCGGTCGGCGAAGACCTGCGTGAAGTAACCGTGTAATGCGAGCAGCACCAACGCAGCCAGCAGGCCCATCGCGGTGGCGAACACGAGCAACTGCCCCAGCATGCCGCGGTGATCGCGCGCTGGGTCACGGAAGTAAGGGAAGTAACGGATCACCGTGTTCTCCGCTCCGAGCTGGGCCACTTGTGCGGCGATGGTGGCGATGGAGACCAGCAGGCGGGTGAGACCGAATTCATCGGCTTGCAACACGCGTGGATAAAGCACCACCACGTTCACAAAACCCAGCGCGATGCCGATGTACGCCAGTAGCGTGTTGAGCGTGGCCTGTCTGGCGATGATGCCCATGGTGTGCCGCGAAAGTAGCCTACCGGCGACCAGCACGAAGTGGGCCGTTGAGCAGACCGGCCATGGCCCGCGCCAGCTCGCGACGATCGTACCGTTCGATATCCTGACCTGTCACCGGGCCGAGGCGATCGAAGAGCGAACGGATGTCGGCATGCGATGACGGGGCCGGATCCCGAGGCAACAACCTATGCGCGTTGCCCAAGACGCGCGCCACATCACCGCCAGGGGGGCCGATGGCGAGGATCGGACGGCCCACGGACAAGTACTCGTACAATTTGCCCGGCAGGATACCCGCGCTGTTCGGTGTATCGTTGATCGGCAGCAGCAACACACGCGCTCGTTGCATCTCGTGCATAGCAGCAGCATGGCTCACCCGGCCCATGCGCTCGATATGCCCGCCAAGTCCGGCTGCGGTGGCGCTTTCCACCACACTATGATCCACCGGACCCACGAAACGCAACACGAAACGTTCACGGAACACCGGATCATTCTCGCCAATGGCTGCCAACGTCTTCCACAGTCCGGGCAGGTCGCGAGTAGCGCTCATGGAGCCTATGTGGACGAGGCTATACCGATCGTCCACTGCTACGGTCTCCTTCGGAACATCCGCACGATCGAAGCCGTTCGTGATCACCTCGACGTTCTTCGCACCCAAGGCCTCAAGGTCCTTGGCCCAACTCCAACTCACGGTGACCACCCGGTCGGCATGGGTGAGCACTTCACGCTCCAACCGGTGGTGCTTTCGATCCGCCCAGTTGGTGAGCGCAAGCTGTCCATAGAAGTCGATGCCCGTCCACGGATCGCGGAAGTCGGCGATCCAGGGCAGGCCGGTGGCGCGTTGCAAGCCGCGTGCGATCAGATGCATGCTGTGCGGCGGGCCCGTGCTGATGATCGCATCGACCGGATGTTCCCGCACATAGTCCTTCAGGAACCGGATCGATGGCTTCACCCACCATACACGCGCATCGGGGATGAAGAAGTTGCTTCGCACCCACAATGCGAGATCCTCTTTCCAGCCACCGGTGCGTTTTTCGCTGAGGAAGGCCGTTTGCACGCGTTCGTGCTGGGCACGACCGGTGAAGCGCTTGTAGAGCGAGAAGGGTTCGGTGATCGGATGCTTGAGCACCTCCACTCCAGCGCCCACATCCTTCAGCAAGCCCGGATCATCGGCCACTACTTCCGGGTTCTCCGGCGTGTACACCACCGGCTGCCAGCCGAACTCGGGCAGGTACTTGCTCATCTTCAGCCAGCGATACACACCGGCGCCACCATTCGGCGGCCAGTAGTAGCTGATGATGAGGACACGCTTCATTCCTTCCGCAGGACCGAACGACCCTCGCGCACCAAAGCGCCCAAGGCCAGCAGCAATACCAACGCGCTGGCGGCCATCATGTATGGACGCGATGTGTGGAACGGCTTGCTATGGATGCTGAAGACCACTTCGTGCTCCCCGGCCGGCACTCGGAGGCCGCGCAACACATAGTCCACGCGTGCATGATCCACGGGCTGGCCGTCGATGGTGGCCTGCCAATCGGGACCATACCAGATCTCGCTGAAGACCACCACACCGCCGGCCTGTGAACGGACGGTGTACGTGAGCTTGTTGGTCTCGTAGCTGGTGAGCTCCGCACTGGCCGAAGGATCGGGAGTTACTGGCGCATCGCCGATCACCGAGCGGTAACGTTCATCCACCAACGCGGTCCGCGCAGGATCGAAGCCGCTCAACGCCATGATCTCCGCATCGGCATCCTTCTGCCACTTCACTTCATCCACGAACCAGGCCTCGCCCAACGCGTTGGTGTTGCGGATGGGTGCGCGCTCGGGGTTGTAGATCAGGTAGCGGGTGTTGAGCATATTCAGCACACCCTCCTTCGCTAGTAGGCTGTCGATCTGGGGCATGGAGGTGCCGCTCTGCAACAGGTTCCCCACACGCTGCATGGCCGCACCCAGCTGGAACTCGATCAACTCTTGGTAGCGTTTCAACTTGGCTCCATGGTAACCACCGAGGCTACGGTGGAAGTAGCTCACCTGCGTGCTGTTGAACGGATTATTGAGGGAGAGCACGCGGTAGCCACCGTTGTGTCGGCGCAAGCTTTGGAACCGTGCGGCCAGCTCCTCGTCGGCCTTCACCACCTTGTTGGCACCGCTCTCCTGTTGCTTCTCCTCCTTCAAGCGCGCCAGCACGGTTTTGTGTGCTTCCTCCGCCTTGGGGTTCCACTCGGCTTCCAGGATGGCCTTGTCCGCGGCAGTGGGCACAAAGGGCTTGTTCAGCTCATCCAGATCGGCCCATTGTGCATAACGGCCCTTCTCCTTCTCGTTGTGCATGTAGCGCTTGTCCACCGTCCACTGGTCCAGCAGGATCAACGCCCCGAGCCCCGCGATGAAGATCGTGCTGCCCACCACCTTCCGCCCGAAGAGGAAGAGCAGGATGCCCGCGCCCAGCACGAAGGCGAAACTGCGCCACACGTCAGCGGTGAAGATGCCGATGCGCACTTCTTTCAGATTGTCCACGAAAAGCGCCACTTGCGACTCCATCTCCGGCGAGCTCTCCGCCTGCTGGGTGAGCATGGCCTTCTCCTGATCGCTCACGAAACTGAAGAGGCTGTCCGGTGCCAGACCGAACGCCAGCAGCAGCACGAGTACGCCGCCCACCCCGATCATGGCGCGTTTCTCAATCAACTTATCCCAGGCAGCGCCTGTGACGATCCGCGCCTTCAACAAGCGATCCACATACAGCACCGCCAGTACCGATACCGCCAACGAGAGCACCACGAGGATCATGGTCACCGAGCGGAACTTGTCGTAGCCGGGCACGTGCTCGAGGAAGAAGTCGGTGAGCGGCATGTGGTTACGCCCCCAAGAGAGCATCAACGTGAGCAATAGCGCACTGAAGAGCGCATACACCAAGCCATCGCGCACGAGCACCAGCCCCGCGAGCAGGTAGATGATGAGCAAGGTGCCGGCCAACAACGAGGCTTTGATGCCCATCACCGCCACGGTGTTGTCGAGCTCGTCGAACGGTGCCGCATTGGCGATGCCCACCTGCAAGGCCAGGAGGATCACCGACCCCAAGATCCACCACCGATCGCGCCCTTCGGCCTGCAAGAGCAACAGCAACATCAGGACAAGGATGATGGCCCCACCGTATTGCGGACCGGCAGTGCTGTACTGATCACCCCAGTAACGGTTCATCTGGGCGATGTTCTGGCGCAACCGCGGATCGGCGTTCGCCACTTCCGGTCCATTGCCGATCATGCTGCTGGAACCGCCTTTGGCATCGGGCACCAGGAAGGTGAACGATTCCTGCTTGCCATAGCTGTACTGCGTCACATAATCGCGGTCCAAGCCGGCGGTGCGCAGGCCCTCATCTTTCGAGCCATCGGGCAGGATGGTGAGCTCGCTCTTGCCGCGTGTGCTGTACTTGCCGTATTCCACCGTGCTCCACAACATGCCCATGTTGCAGACC
>DAOORM010000082.1:0-7884 GCA_035389265.1 Flavobacteriales bacterium
GCCATCATGCGCAGGTACCAACGTCCCACGCGCCAGAGCACCACCATGGCGATCAGGGGCAACAAGGAGAACCACGAGATCTTGGTTTGGCCGAGCGGAACGATGATCGCCGCAGCCAACAACGGACCGAGTGCCGACCCTGCATTACCTCCAAGCTGGAACACCGACTGTGCCAATGCGCGTTTGCCTCCCGAAGCCACGTACGCCATGCGCGAAGCCTCTGGATGGAAGATCGAAGAGCCGATACCCACGAGCCCGACCGCCAGTAACAACGAATGGAACGAGCCCGCCCACGCGAGCAACAACAAGCCGGCCAGCGAGAACACCATGCCGCCCACCAGCGCGAACGGTTGTGGTCTGCGATCCGTCCAATGGCCTACCAGCGGTTGGAGGATCGAGGCGGTCAGCTGGAAGGCCAAGGTGATGAGGCCGATCTCCGAGAACGAGAGTTGGTAAGACTCCTTCACCAGCGGATAGATCGCCGGGATCAGGGACTGAACGGTATCGTTCAGCAAGTGCGAGACCGCGATCGCGAAGAGCACCGAGAAGGCCGTGCGGTCAGCGACGTGCTTGACGGTGTTCTGCGGAACGATGTGCGGAGAGGCAGTGGGAACGGCCATGCGGCTGGTCAAAGGTATCGGTGTGGAAGCGCCACTTGGCTTTGCAGATTATCTTTGGGTTGAACAAAAAGACATGACCATCCCGCAGCGCAAAGCCCAACTGAAGAAGCTGATCGACTCCGTGAAGGACCCGGCGGTGTTGGAAAAGGTGGCCAAGTTGTTGGAGAAGCCCAACACCGCACCAGTCCGACAAAGCCCCATAGTGAAACGGGCGCTGAAGGCAGAGCAGGACATCAAGGCGGGTCGCGTCATTCCTTGGGACCAAGTGAATGACGAAATTGGAGCCTTGATCGACCGTCTCTACAGCAAGCCGAAGAAGACCGCGAAGCGCGCTGTACGAGCCAAGGCGAACGGATGAATGTCTTTGTAACGGCCGATGCCAGACGAAGTCTGGCCAGGACAATACGTCTACTCGCCCGGACACACTCCAAGACCTATTTGGTCAAGCTGCGTGATGAGGTGAATGTTAGTGTGATCCGATTGGGACAACATCCTCTTTCCGGCGCCATTGAACTGGAATTGGAGCACTTGGGTAAAGGACATCGCCGAGTCATCGTTGGCCCGTTCAAGATCATCTATCGCATCACTCCAAAGCAGATCGTGGTGACCGACATCTTCGACTCGCGGCGTGATCCGAAGGGGATGAAGGGGTGATGAAAGTGTGAAAAACGTTTTCTTCAGCAGGCTTCAGTCAGGAATTCTTACAAAGGTGCAGGTCCTTATCTCGGATCCGAAAAGGGGTGGTCAGTCCCGGCTTTGTTTGGGTTGCCGAAAAGTGGAACGACATAACCGTCCCTTCGCTTTAGTTCCAAGTAGTTGAAGTCTTCACCATTGATCCATGACCATGTGCCCGTCAAAGGTGTTTTTAACGACGGGCTGGTGACCTGGAAAGTCTGATCTTCGGAAAGGACAAGAATTCCTGCATCGAGACACCAGACCTTATAGGATCCTCGCCAGGATTTGGCTTCCGAGGAATTGTTTGGATCGTGGGTCAGCCACCAGAAGAAGGGGAGTACTGCGATGGTTGCGATACCGAGTCCACTGATCCGCAGATCTTTATTCCGCCAGCGAAAGATCGCGACACTCAGCGCTACGATGGCCACCAACAAGCTTCCGGCAAGCAATAGAAAGAAGAACAGCCCGAAGAACATGATTTTCCCTACCCCGCCGCCGTCTCCACCTCCTTGCTCACCTTCTTGAACAGGCCTTGGAGCACGTTGCCCGGGCCAACCTCAACAACCTTGGTGGCACCAGCGGCCAGCATGTTCTGCATGGTCTGTGTCCAGCGCACGGGTGCGGTCAATTGCGCGATCAGGTTCGCTTTGATGCGCGCGGGGTCGGTATGGGGGCGGGCATCCACGTTCTGGTAGATGGGGCAGCGCGGGTCCACGATGGGCGTGAAGGCGATGGCGGTCTGCAGTTCTACACGGGCGGGTTCCATCAAGGGGCTGTGGAAGGCGCCACCCACTTGCAGTACCAAGGCTCGCTTCGCGCCGGCAGCCTTCAATGCTTCGCACGCGGCGTTCACGCTTTCCACGCTGCCGCTGATCACGAGCTGGCCGGGGCAGTTGTAGTTCGCGGGTACGACCACTCCGGGGATGGTCTTGCAGATCTCTTCCACCTTGGCGTCTTCCATACCAAGGATCGCGGCCATCGTGCTCGGTTGCAACTCGCAGGCCTTCTGCATGGCGTTCGCACGAGCCGCCACCAACTTCAATCCATCGCTGAATTCCATGGCGCCGGCCGCCACCAAAGCGCTGAACTCACCGAGCGAGTGCCCCGCCACCATCTCGGGTTTGAAGGCATCACCCAGCACCTTCGCTTTCACCACGCTGTGCAGGAAGATCGCAGGCTGCGTCACCTTGGTCTGCTTCAGATCCTCTTCAGTCCCCTTGAACATGATGTCCGTGAGGTTGAAGCCTAGGACATCGTTCGCGTGTTCGAACCAGATGCGCGCGTTGCTGTCCGCATCATAAAGATCCTTCCCCATGCCGGGGAACTGGCTGCCCTGTCCGGGGAATACGTAGGCGGTCATGCGTTGCAGGTTGTGGATTACTTCAAACCCGCACCAATAGTGTCGGCCCACCGGGTCGACCTGCAGTGCGAACCTGTGGATACGATCAATCCCGACGCCCGCCAAAAAGGCGCAGCAACATCAGGAAGAGGTTGATGAAGTCCAGGTAGAGTGTGAGCGCACCCATCAAGGCCATCTTCTGGGCTCCTTCGGAGCCCGTGGCCACCGTCTCGCCGATCCGCTTCAGCTTCTGCATGTCGTAAGCGGTAAGGCCGGTGAAGATGATCACCCCGAGGATGGAGATGATGTAGTCCATCGTGCTGCTACCGATGAACATATTGATCAACGACGCGACGATGATACCGATCAGCCCGATGAACAGGATGCTACCAAGCTTCGAAAGGTCCGTCTTGGTGGTGTAACCGGCCACGGCCATCACGGCAAAGAGACCTGCTGCCATGAAGAACACACGGGCGATGGACGATTCGGTGTAGGTGAGGAAGATGAACGAAAGGCTGATGCCGCTCACGATAGAGTATCCGATGAAGAGGAGCAACAGGGCTGTTCCGCTGAGGCGGTTCACCAAGCCGCTCATAGCGAAGACCAGTCCTAGTGGTGCGAGCATCACCACCCAGCCCAGGATGTTGAGTTTGGCGGTCCCTGCGGCCATGTCGATGGTGTAAAGTTTCGCCATCAATTCGGGGCTGTGCCCGAACCACCAGGCCATGACCCCACTGAGCACGAGGGCCAAAGCCATGTTGCTGAACACGCTGGCGAGGAAGGTGCGAACACTGCTTACGTCTTCGGTTCCGAGGTAAGTAGGGTTCTGCTGGTAGGTGTTGTTCTCCATTTCAGGTATGGTAAGCGGTACGAATATCGGTAAAGATAGAACGCGGACGAGGCTTGAATGGCGCTCATCCCCTTGCGTCAATGACCGATCCTGAAGCTCAATTGGGTTCAGCACTCGTGCAGTAGCTCCATCTGCACGCTCTACGCTCAGATCCTCTAATGCAAGCGCGCGCTGATCAACTTGATGAATTCCTCCCGCGTGCGTTGATCGCTGAGGAAGATCCCCGTGAAGGCACTGGTCGTGGTGACCGAGTTCTGCTTTTGGATGCCGCGCATCTGCATGCAGAGGTGACTGCACTCGACCACCACCGCCACGCCAAGCGGCTTCAGCGTGTTGTGGATGCAGTCCCGGATCTCGTTGGTGAGTCGTTCCTGCACTTGCAAGCGCCGCGCAAAGGCATCCACCACCCGGGGGATCTTGCTCAGGCCTGTGATGCGGCCGTTGGGGATATAGGCCACGTGCGCCTTGCCGAAGAAGGGTAGCATATGGTGCTCGCACATGCTGTACACTTCGATGTCCTTCACCACCACCATCTGGCTGTAGTCCTCGGTGAACATCGCGCTCTTCAGGATGTTCGCTGGGTCGAGGTCGTAACCGTGTGTGAGGTATTGCAACGCCTTCGCCACTCGCTCCGGTGTTTTCAGTAGGCCCTCGCGCTTCGGATCCTCGCCTACTGCACTGAGGATATCCGTGTAATGGTCGCTGATGCGCTTCACCAGTTCCTGGTCGTACTGGTCGATGCGCTCGTAGCCTTCGCCGTGCGGGCTGCGCTCGATGCCTTTGGCTTTTCCCTGGGGCTTTGCCGCTTTCTTACTCGCCATAATATTCCACGTGGTTGTTCTCGGTCTCCTGCAACTTCACGCAGAACAAACGACCACCCAGTTCGTTCACCGGGCCTTCCAATTGTTCCCAGATCGCAACGGCCAGGTTCTCCGTGCTGCTGTAGATGCCCTTCATGAACGGCACGTCCAGATCGATGTTCTTGTGGTCGAGCTGGTCGATCACGCGTTCTTTCATGATCCGTCCCAGGTGGGAAAGGTCGATCACGAAGCCGGTCTCGTTGCTGGGCTCACCTTTAACAGTCACCCACAGGTCGTAATTGTGGCCGTGCCAATTCGGGTTGGAGCACTTGCCGAAAGTGGCATAGTTCTTCTCCGGGGTCCAATCCGGACGACTGAGTTTGTGTGCAGCGCTGAACCGCTCGCGGCGGGTGATGTGTACGGTGGGCATGAGGGTGCAAAGGTAGGGGCGGGTATCACCCCGGCCCAAGAGCAGGGATCACGCCCCTACCTTTGCAGCATGATCATCGTTACCGGCGCAGCGGGTTTCATCGGAAGTGCACTCATCGGCGAATTACTGCGCGCAGGTTGGCAGGACATCGTGGCCGTGGACGACTTCTCCCGGGCGGACAAGGCGCCGAACCTCGAGGGGAAGAAGCTCACGGCAAGGGTGGAACGAAGCGAATTCTTCACCTGGTTGGACCAGAACGAGAAGCTGGTGCAGTTCATCTTCCACCTCGGTGCGCGTACGGATACCACCGAGTTCGATCGCTCGATCTTCGATGAGCTCAACGTGCATTATAGCCAGCGGATGTGGAAGGCATGTGTGAAGTACGGCATACCGCTCGTGTATGCTTCCTCGGCCGCTACCTACGGTGGTGGTGAACTGGGATACAGCGATGCGGACGATACGCTCCCGCACCGGTTGCAGCCGTTGAATCCCTATGGCGACAGCAAGAACGACTTCGACAAATGGGCGTTAGCCCAGCAGGACAAGCCCTTCTTCTGGGCGGGCCTGAAGTTCTTCAACGTATACGGACCGAACGAGTACCACAAAGGCCGCATGGCGAGCGTGGTTTTCCATGCCTTCAACCAGATCGGCGCCTCAGGGGGCATGAAGCTCTTCCGCAGTCACCGACCGGATTTCAAGGATGGCGAACAGCTCCGCGATTTCGTCTACGTGAAGGACCTCTGCAATGTGTGCCTCTTCTTGATGGAGCAGCGCAAGCACAGCGGTCTCTACAACCTCGGCAGCGGCACGGCACGCACCTTCCTGGACCTGGCTCGAGCCACGTTCGCCGCACTGGGTAAGCTGGAGAACATCACCTTCGTGGACACACCGGCCGACATCCGGGACAAATACCAGTACTTCACCGAAGCGGATATGCGCAAGCTGATCGGTATCGGCTATGATCGACCGTTCACCACCTTGGAGGATGGGGTCGACGATTATGTGAAGAATTATCTGATCGGCGGCAGACGCTGCTGAGGGTCGGCCTTACTGATCACGCAGCGCCACCAACTTCGTGCGGATCTCCAACAAGCGGTCGCGCAGCACATCGATGTCGAGCACCGTGGCCACTTCCGCCTGATCGGCCTTGCGTAACTGTTCGCGGGCACCTTGCAGGGTGAAGCCCTTCTCCTTCACCAGGTGCTGGATGCGCTGCAGCTGTTCGATGTCCTTCTTCGTGTACAGCCGATCGCCTTTGCCGGTGCGCTTGGGCTTCAAGGTTCCGAACTCCTTCTCCCAATAACGGATCAGTGAGGTGTTCACCCCGAGCTGTTCGGCTACTTCACCGATGGACCAGTAGAGCTTCTCGATCGTCTTCTCCTTCCAGGGCATCGCTTCTCTTCGGTTTCCGCGCGGCGAAGGTACTCAGTCAAGCGACTGGCCAGCATTGCGCGATAGTTCCAACATCCGTGCGTACTCTTCGGGAGAGAGGTCGTTGAAGTAATAGTTCGCGGGATCCACCGCTTCGCCGCCCTTGTGTACCTCGTAGTGCAGGTGTGGTCCGGCGCTTAGTCCGGTATTGCCCACGAGGCCGATCACATCGCCGCGTTTCACCCGTTGGCCGTTGCGCACTTTCAGCTCGCTCAAGTGGGCGTAGAGCGTCTCATAATCGAAACCGTGGTCCACCACCACGTGCATTCCGTAGCCATTGGTGGCATAGTCAGCGAAGGTCACCCGGCCATCGCCGGTGGCGTAGATGGGTGTGCCCTGCTTGGAGGTGAAGTCCATGCCGGCATGGAATTTCGGGATCTTGTGGATCGGATGGATCCGCATGCCGTAGCCACCGGCTGTGGCTGTCAGGTCCTCGTTCGGGATCGGTTGTATGGCCGGAATGCTCGCCAACATCTCCTTCTTCCGCATCACGAGTGAAGCCACTTCGTCCAAACTCTTGGACTGCACCACGAGTTGTCGCGCCAATGCATCGAGCCGCTTCTTCGTGCCAACCACCACATCACTGCTGGCGAATCCGCCCAGGTCCTTGTAGCGGTCCACACCGCCGGCACCGGCTTGGCGCATGCTTGCGGGTAGGGGGTCGGCTTCGAAGATGACGCGGTAGATGTTGTCATCCCTCCGGCGTACGTCGCCTAGTACGGTCTCCACCTCGCCGAGGTGCTTGTTCAACAGCTCATATTGAAGCAACAACTGTTGGTTCTCCCGGCGCAGCCGGGCCTCTTTCGGGCTGTCCACGAACTGATAGACCAGGAAAATGCCCATGATGCCTACCAGCAGGCCCGGTGTTAGCGCTAAGAGCGTCCGTTTGGTCTTCTGCCATGCGGAAAGCCGGATACGCTCGAAATTGAGCGTCTTCGGGTTGAAGCGGTACTTCTGCTCGGCCATGGCTTCCGCGAACGGGAACGGCGAAGTTAACCGCTGTTCTCCGCTTTCCGGACCACGGCACTTCGGTACTTTCGCGACCCGAAAGCAGCCAGCCCGTTCCGCCATGCTCACCAGCCAGCAGATCCGCCAGAAGTTCCTCGATCACTTCGCCAAGCACGGCCACACCATCGTGCCCAGCGCACCCATGGTGGTGAAGGATGATCCCACGCTCATGTTCACCAACGCGGGCATGAACCAGTTCAAGGACCTCTTCCTCGGCAACCGGCCTGCGCAGCACAAGCGCATCGCCGACACGCAGAAGTGCCTGCGCGTCTCCGGTAAGCACAACGACCTGGAAGAGGTGGGCATCGACACGTACCACCATACGATGTTCGAGATGCTCGGCAACTGGAGCTTCGGCGACTACTTCAAGAAGGAGGCGATCGCGTGGGCCTGGGAGCTGCTCACCGAGGTGTACGGCATCGACAAGAACAACATCTATGTGACCTACTTCGGTGGCGACGACAAGGACAAGCTGCCCGCCGACGACGAGACGCGCGACCTCTGGTTGCAGTTCATGCCTGCTGACCGCGTCCTGCCCTTCAGCCGGAAGGACAACTTCTGGGAAATGGGCGACGCCGGTCCCTGCGGGCCATGCACCGAGATCCATGTGGACGTACGCACCGCCGAGGAGAAGGCGCAGAAGCCCGGCCGCGAGCTGGTGAACAACGACCATCCGCAGGTGATCGAGATCTGGAACAACGTGTTCATGCAGTTCGAGCGCAAGGCCGATG
>DAOORM010000083.1:0-7869 GCA_035389265.1 Flavobacteriales bacterium
TCGTTTCCGTAGCGAAGGACAACGGCTGGAGGGAAGCCTGAAAAGCGAAATGGCAAAGGCGCAGGCCCGGTACGAGGAATTGATGGCCAAGGGCCATACCTATAGCACACAAGCCGAAGTAGCGAAGGACGAACAGGAGCTGCAACAATTGATGGCCCGGATCCAAGGACAGCAGGCGAACAGTGAAGAACAACTCGCCCGGTTGGAGGCCCAGATGCTCACCGAGATCACCCAGGAACTGCGGGGTTACATGGAGCAGTACAACAAGACCGCTGGCTTCGACTACATCTTCAGCGTACAGAACGGTGGCCAGGTGTGGGTGGGCAATGAGGGGCTCGACATCAGTGACGAACTCATCAACGGCTTGAACGAACGGTACCGCGCCTCCAAGGCGGGAAAGTGATCGATGGGACTACTGGACGAGAAAAAGCGCGACAACATCGCGAGCTACGTGATCAGCATGTGGCACGTGGAGGATCTGATGCGGGCGAACGCGTTCGACCTGAACAAGGTCGAAGAACTGCTGATCGCACCGATGGATGCCGATGAGCGGAGCAAAGAAGAGGTGCGCGCGTGGTACACGGGGATCATCCACCGGATGAAGGAACAGGGGCTGGAACGCCGCGGCCACCTGAGCGAGGTGGAAGAGGTGATCAATGAACTGGAGTTCCTTCATCGGACCTTGGATGAGGTGATGAACGACCAGGAATATGATGCCCTTTACGAGGCAGCCAAGCCCGCGATCAGCGAGTTACAGCGGCAGGCCGATGACCAAGCCGAGGGGCCGATCACCACGTGCTTCACGGCCATCTACGGTGTGATGCTGCTTCGAGCACAAGGCAAAGAAGTGAGTGCCAGCACCGCCGAGGCCGAGACCCAGATGCGGAAGATGCTCGAATACCTCAGCTACCATTACAAGATGATGCGCAAACTTCCAGGCATCTCCATGAACTGAGCTACAGCGGATGGTACGCCCTTTGCCCTTGGCCGTCCACATGTATCGCCTTACCCTATTCCTTGTTCTCGTTGTCTTCGGAGCAATGGCATTCGGCCAAAGCGAGGTCGGGACCGAGAGCGGCCGCATCGAACTGCTCAATGCCGATCGCGGAGAATACGATGACCGGATAGCTCCCGGTGCGCAACGGTTGAAAGGGAACGTCCGATTCAAGCATAAGGATGCGTTGATGCGCTGCGACAGTGCCTACCTCTACCAGGACCAGCGCCTGCAAGCCTTCGGGCATGTGGCCATCGACCAGGGAGACACGCTGCACGTGGAAGCTGAACGCGCCAACTACAATGGTAACGACCGGATGGCCCGCCTCGAAGGCAATGTGGTGATGCGCAACAGCGACATGGAGCTGAGCACACCCGCCCTGGACTACGACATGCGTAACCGGCGCGCTGTGTACACCGCAGGTGGCCGCATCGTGAGCCGCAGTGGCGGCAACGTGCTCACCAGCGATGTGGGTACCTATGTGACCAACGCCCGCCTCTTCATCTTCAGCCGCAACGTGTTGCTGGCCCATCCGGAGCGCACGATAACCAGCGATACCATGCACTACACCACCTCCACGGGGGTGGCCGAGTTCTTCGGTCCCACGGAGATCATGCAGAAGCGCACCACCATCCATACGTTCCGCGGACAATACGATACCCGGAATGAACGTGCCCGCTTCACCAAGCGCTCCACCATCGACAACGAAGGCCGCACCCTTGCCGGCGACAGCCTACACTATGATCGGAAGACCGGGGATGGTACAGCCTGGGGGCATGTGGTGGTGAGCGATACGGCCAGCGACATGATCGTACGCGGCGACCAGGGCCGCTACAACGAGATCAGCGAACGCGCGGTGATCACCGGCCATGCGGAACTGGAGCTATGGATGGACAAGGACACCCTTTTCCTGCATGGCGACACCTTGTTCACCACGCCGGACAGCAGTGGTAAGCGCGTGCAAGCCCATCGCCACGTGCGCTTCTTCCGAAGTGACATGCAAGGCGCCTGCGATACGCTCATCTACAGCGAAGCGGACAGCCTCATCAGCCTCTTCAACGACCCCGTACTTTGGAGCGGCACGGATCAGATCACCGGTGATCACATCCGCATCGCCCTAAGCAACGGCAAGGCGGACAAGCTCTTCGTGGAGCAGGATGCCTTCCTCATCTCCCAAGTGGATAGCATCCATTTCGACCAAGTGACCGGAACGGATATGACCGGGGATTTCGGTGACGATGGATTACGGTCGTTGTTCGTGGAGGGCAATGCCCGCACAGTGTACTTCGCGGAGGAGACCAAAGAGGGAGTGGAAAGCATCATGGGTGTGAACCGGGCCGATTGCAGCCGCATCCGCGTGGAATTGAAGGATGGAAAAGTGAACACCGTGACCTTCCTGGACCGACCCGATGCCATCCTGTATCCGCTGGAGAAAGTCCCCTTGGAAGAACTGCGTATGCAAGGCTCTGACTGGCGAGCCGAAGAGCGCCCCACCGACCGTGCGGATATCTTCCGATCAGTCGTTGGTGCGGCTGCGCCGTGAGCGGCCACTACCCCTCCCCTCTTCCACTGTTGGCATCTGTAAAGGCACTCCGAAGACGGAAACAGTGGACTCGTCCAACGCGGTGCGTTCCTTGAAGCCCGCACCCTCGCGCTCAACCTGGTTATCGGTTAGTCTGTTCGGATAGATGTGCAAGCGATCACCACCAGCGCCGGCATACCCCCGGAATGCGACCTGATTGCCGTCGATCGTGTTGCCTTCCGCGTGTACCTCGGCGCGGCCCTCACTCTGGATGGCCAGGCTGTTCTTCGATAGACGTGCGTTGCGGATCAGCACCTGACCAGCACCATCGGCCAACACGGCCGGTCCATTCATTCCCGTGAAGGTTCCACCGAGCACGGCCACTGTTCCGGCACCGACATGCAGCCCTGTGGTCTCGTTCGTGCGAGCGCCGACCATAACGATGTCGTGCATGATGGCGCGAACATGGTCCACATGGACGAACTGTCGGGCCGCATCCTCGCAGCGCACCTCGCGCAGCTCCAATTCGCCACCATCCACAACGAGCGAAGCCTTCGCGTGATTTTCCTGGAATACGCTTGTGGTGATGATGGTGCGCGATGCTCCCTGTACGGTGACCATGCCGCCACATTCGATGCCTGCGAGTTTGGCGCCGGCTCCACCGGATACATAGAGTCCGCTGATGGCACACTGTTGCGATGAACCACCCAAGACCGCGATCGACCCGAAAGGCTGCGCATCATCCTGGGACCGGATGAAGACCGGATTGCGCAAGGTGCCGCGGATGTACAGGTCGCCCTTCACGAGCATGCTTCGGCCCTGGCCCATGAACACTCGTGCACCTTGGAGCATGAGCACCGCGTGCCCTACGGGGAAAACAAGATCTTCATCGATCATGTACTTGCCGCGTGGAAAGATGATGGAATCACCCTGCAGGAGCAACTTGTATCGCTTCGCCAGTTGGGCCAGACCGATCGTGTCCTCCACCGCTTTCACCGCTATAGGAGGTAGCACCATGCCGTTCACGAAGGTGGCATGCCCAGGACCGAAGGTGAGCGATCGGTGAAGACGGTTAGCGGCATCGCTTTGGGCGATCTGCGCCACCGAGATCGTGCTCCCGTCAGCGTGTTGCAGCAACATAGCCCATGCCGTGAAGGTGGCAGCATGGCGTTGGGCCAGCTCTGGCCATTTGGTAGCAAGGTCCGCTTGCAACCGTTCCAAGCGGCTACGGAACGCCGAGCGGCCCAGAAGAGGCGTGAGCAGGTTGACCGACCACGGCCCATCATCAGTGTATCGGCCCGTTGCCGATAGAGGAGGTTCATAGACCGGGCTGAAGCGCGAATTGGCCCAGTTGTAGGTGAAGGTGATAGGCGCAGTGCGAAGGTCTCGGCCATCGATCCATGCCAGGAGCAACCACGCTGCCGCGGCCTTCTCATCCACCAGGGAGGCGAGCATATCGGTCCGGCCTGCCGCGGCCTCGGATAGGGCACGTTCAATGATACCACGCAACTGCACCCGTTCCGAACTATCGGCCTTGATCACGGGGAACTGCTCATCGGGGCGTGCGGGGTCCATGCCCATGCGCACCAAGGAAACACCGCGTATACCGCGCTTCGCCAACCATTGGTCATCCACCCATTCCTGGAGTTGATGCAGGCCGAGCTCTCGACCACATGAGAGCACCCTGACCAGCGAAGTGCTTACCGTTGCGATACCGAGCTCCTGCGCCACGACTTCGAGCTTCTTGGTACGAAGTGCTTCTTCCGTAGCTGGCAATAAGAGCAAACGGCGCTGCTCCTTGTACAGGGCGTTCGCTCTCGTACGGACCTCATACCCTACACGAGCACGCAGGTTCCGCACCTCCACGGAATCGCCATAGCCCTCCGCTTCGAACCATCGCGTGCGCCACGCACCACCTACTTGCGCATCAACACACTCGCCCACTTCCTTGGATCCGCCAAAACGAAGGATGGGCACTGCTGCTTCCGCGTCAGCGATCGGATGGCGATCGAAAAGAGCCTGGTACCACGACCATTCCTTCGCGTCCACGGGCAAGCCCACCAAGGTCCTTAGCCATGCACTGCGGCCAAGAGAGAACAGACCCACTAGGCCTCCACCCACCAGCACGAGGCCGATGAGCCAGGGCATCACGCCCACCTTACGGGGCTTGCTCGACCGCTTCATCGGTGATGGCGTTGGTGATGCGCAGACCGGAAGGCACACCGGATGGGAAGGTCACGGTGAGATCCATCGGTTGAACGAGGTAGTGCTGCCAGTTGGCGAACGGGCGGTCCCAGCTGCCTTCGGGCAAGGTCAACGTGCGATGGATGGTGACCGACCACCAGCCATCCACCCGTGTGGCGGTGAGTGTGTCGGTACCGGCCACCACAGCGGGCGGGCGATCATCGAAACTGCGCCAACGCAACTCCACGGGCACCTCGTTGGTGCTGGTAAGTCGTAGCGCGGCACCACGTTCCACGTGAACGTTCCGATCCGCAAGCCGACCCAAGGTCCGCTCCCAATGCGCCTTCACCGTGGCGCGCATGTTGGCGAAGGAACTGATCACGTGTACGATCGAATTGCGATGCACATCCGCCGGATTCAATGACGCGTGTCCGTACTTGTTGCGGTCGGCGAGCACCGATGGCTTGATCCGCTCGATTGTGCGATCATACTCCTGCATGAACGAACCCTCCATGTGGAGGTCCTGCAACGCTTGGTACGCATAGCGATCCCGCATCAGGCGCCATTCCGGAATGCGCAGGAACCAATGGGCGAGCGCATCGTTGATGAAATAGAGCGGATCGCCTTGTGGTGGGAACATCAGCAAGGCATCCCAGAAGATCGGATAGAAGAGGCCGCTGCGCTCGGACATGACCAGCCACTGGTTGTGGAACTGATCCATGTGCTTGGTGTTCACCACGAGCATGGCCGCGAGATAGCGGGCGTAGGCATCCACATCGATGAGCTTCGCGAGCGTATCGCGACGGAAAGGCAAGGTGAGCGTGCTATCGTCGATGATGTCGACCAACGCTTCGAGACGCGCCCGCGCCACCGTGCTGTCGGCCTTGCTTTCGTACTCCCAATGCGCCGCTTTGCGCCACAGCGTACGTTTCTCGGGTATCTCGCGCGCGGTAACGGGCGGATATTCTCCCTTGTACACCGGAACCTCCTCCTTCGTGAGTTCACGGTCGCGTTCGAACGAACCATCGGGTTGCTCATAGACCTCCATCACCCCATAGTCGCGACCATTCAACCGAACGAACACCAGCTCGTTCCATGGCACGGCCACGCCCATGCGGCCCGCGATCCAAAGACCCATATGGTTGTTGAGCAGATTGAACGATTTCGGGTTGATGAAGTTGAGCTTGCGGTACGGACCGAAGGGGTTGTTCTTCTTCAGCGTAAGGCGGAACGACTTCTTGCCTCCGAGGTAGTGCGAGGCCGAGTAGATACCCCGGTACCTGAACTTCACCGGGTGATGGACGCCGTGTTCCACCACCGTGGCCGGCATGTTCCGCCCACCGCTCCACGGCAGGTCACTGTTCAAGGTATCCAGATAGGCCTCGTCGATGTGCACATCCACCACCCGCAACCGATGCGGACCGGGATCCTCGGCAAGTCCATCCACCGTGGTGCTGAGGAAGGAAGCCGCGGCGATGCGCACCGCCCGATCAGGCCCGAGGAGGATGGCGAAGACGATGAACGAAACGAAGACCACCGCGAGGAGCACGAGCCAGACAGCGCCGGTGCCACCTCCGCCCCGTTTCATCGGTTGCGCCCTGCGCTGATGAGCAGGACCAGCATGATCAGCACGGTGAGCAATACGAAGCTGAGATTGAAGCCGAGACCGAGCAAGGCAGACAAGAGCATCACGGGGATCCACAAGCCTTGATGCCTGCCAGTGCGTGCGATGAGCCCAGCCACCATGACGCCGCCCGCGATGATGGCCGCAGGCACCAGGCCATCTTGAAAGTGCCGTAAGAGCAGTGCCAAGCCATATCCGGCGAGCAGCAGTTGCCATGGTAGCAAGCTGGGCCGGTCAGAAGGCCTAAGTCCTCTGTTCCAGCACCAGCCGATGAGCACCAGTGCCACCAGCAAAAGGCCGAAGAGCGTGAGCACTTCGACCCAGCCATGCAAGAGGGCTCCGGTCCAACGGGCGGCTTCGCTGCGCATGCAATGCGTTGTTGATGCGCAAGGTGGGCACCAAAGCATCGGTCACACGAACGAGGTCCAAGGAGTTTTCAAGAACGCATTGGGAATGAAGCCGATCCGAGCGACCTGATCAACGGGTGATCCAATTGAGGATGATCCCAGGACCGAGCGGCGTGAGGATGCTCTCCGGATGGAACTGTACACCGCACACATCATGCTCCAAATGCCGGATGGCCATGATCACATCGGTCTGGCTTCGCGCCGTGACCCTCAAGGTGGCCGGCAGCGAATTCGGCTCCGCCGCCCAACTGTGGTAGAGGCCTACGGGGAACGTGGACGGCATATCCACGAAGAGCTGATCCCGCGGTTCCATGGGCGAACAATCCACCGCTACACCGTGCATCACCCGATCCTGGTTGAAGAGTTGGCCTCCGGATACTTCAATGATCGCTTGCATACCAAGGCACACACCAAGGATGGGATGTGTCGGCATCAACTTCGACAAGAGCTCCATGGTGATGCCCGCCTCGTTGGGCAGCCCAGGACCAGGTGAGATCACGATGCGGTCATACCGCGCGGCCTCGTCCACGGTGATGTGGTCGTTCAACACAACATCGACCTCCGCATATGGTTCCAGCAGATGGTGCAGGTTCCAGGTGAAGCTGTCGTAGTTGTCGAGGAGGAGGATCTTCATGATCAGGAGCAGGGAAAGGAGCAGGAGCAAGGGCCGTGCCTACTGCACCTGCTCCTGACCCTTGCGTTTTCCGATCCAACCCAGGTGGGTATGGTGGAAGTTGTCGCCGAACTTGAGGCCGTAGCCGAAAATGCGGTCCATGCTGGCGTGGCCGTAGAGGACGAGGCCTAGACAAAATGAACCGTTCACATCGCCGTTGTCAGTGAAGGGCAGCACATAAAAGCCCAACAGCACGACAAGCAAGGCGATCCCTTTATGATGAAGCAGGTTATACGTGAACGCTCCCACCTGCGTGTTGATCAAATAACCCAGCATACCGATATCAGGGCCTAGCAGTAGCAAGGGGTAATACCACCACTCAACGCGGAAGCCCACTAATAGCGCAACGCATACAATGCACTGCACCAACTCTTCAACTTTCAGGAGGTTCTTCATCGGTACTCGTTACAGGTCAACCGATCAATGGTCTGCCTTTAACGCGACTCCGGGTCAAGCCCGGAGTGA
>DAOORM010000084.1:0-7832 GCA_035389265.1 Flavobacteriales bacterium
TGATGCGGTACTGCGGATACTTGGTGACGAAGCGGCGCCCGACATGGCTGCCGATGAATCCGGCACCGCCGGTGATGAGGATGGAGCGCTGAAGGCTCACAGGCTCCAATAGGTGATATTCTTGATCTTCTTCCGGAACACCCCCTTCAGGTCCACCAGCACACCCTTCGGCTTCAGCATGCTCTTGAACCAGGCCTCGTCCTTATTGGCGTATTCGCTGTGGTTCACGGCCACGATGATTGCATCGTAGGGCCCTTTCATCTCCGGGGTGAGGTCGTATCCATACTCGTGCTTCACCTCGGCGCTGTCGGCATGCGGGTCGGTCACATCCACGGTGCAGCTGAAGCTCTTCAGCTCGTTGATGACATCGGCCACCTTGCTGTTGCGGATGTCGGTGACGTTCTCCTTGAAGGTGGCACCCATCACCAGCACGCGCGCATCGGCGGGGTTAGTGCCTGCGGCGATCACCTTCTTCACCGTCTGCTTGGCCACATAACCGCCCATGCTATCGTTCACGAAACGGCCGCTGTCGATGATCTGCGCGTGGTAGCCGAGCTCCTTCGCCTTGTACACGAGGTAGTATGGATCCACGCCGATGCAGTGGCCACCCACCAGACCCGGCTGGAATTTGAGGAAGTTCCACTTGGTGCCCGCAGCCTCCAACACGTCGTAGGTGTTGATGCCCATGCGGTTGAAGATGATCGAGAGCTCGTTGATCAACGCGATGTTCACGTCGCGCTGGGTGTTCTCGATGATCTTGGCGGCCTCGGCCACTTTGATACTGGCGGCACGATGCACGCCGGCATTCACGACCAGCTCGTACACCTTGGCGATGATCTCCGCACTCTCCGGATCGCAACCGCTGCTCACCTTGATGATGCTCTCCAGCGTGTGCTCCTTATCGCCCGGATTGATGCGCTCCGGTGAGTAGCCCACCTTGAAATCCTCCACGAACTTCAGGTTGCTCAGACGCTCGAGCAGCGGAACGCAGTCCTCTTCGGTGCAGCCGGGATACACGGTGCTCTCGTACACCACGTAGTCGTTCTTCTTCAAGACCTGGCCCACGGTGCGTGTGGCGCCTAGCAGTGGTGTGAGGTCGGGGATGTTCTGCCCGTCGATCGGCGTAGGAACGGCCACGATGAAGAATTCCACATCGCGGAGGTCCTCCAGATCGGCTGAGAAGTGGATATCGCACCCCTCGAACGCGGAGGCTTCCAGCTCGTTGCTCGGATCCTCGTTGCGGCGCATCATGTCCACCCGCTTCTGGTTGATGTCGAAGCCGACGACCTTGATCTTGCGGGCGAAGGCCAGCGCGATGGGGAGTCCGACGTATCCCAGGCCGATCACGGCCAGCTTGGCCTCCTTCTTCAGCAGGCGGTCATACAAGTTGCTCATTCCTCTTCTCGTAGATGCGTTCGATGATCTCCACGACTTTGAGACCTTCGAGTGCGTTGGTGGTGAGTGTGCTGTGGCCACGCAGGGTGTCCACCACGTTGTCGATGATGTAGCCGTGGTTGTTGGCGCTGCCCTTGTAGGCCCCGTAATCGTTGGCGGGATTGGTGGGCGCGAGCACCGGCATGGTGTATCCCTTGATGTGGCAATACTCCACCTGGTCCATGTACTGCCCGCCGATCTTGACGCTGCCGTTGGACCCGATGATGGTCATGCTGCTCTCCAGGTTCTTGTCCCAAACAGCCGTGCTGTAGTTGAGGCAGCCCATCCCCCCTCCGTCCATGAACCGGAAGGTGACCAGGCCGCTGTCCTCGAACTCCGTGAGGTCGTTGTGGTTGAAGTCCGCGAACTTGCCTTGGATGTCGGTGATGTCGCCGAAGAGCCAGTACAGGATATCGATGAAGTGGCTGAACTGCGTGAACAGCGTGCCGCCATCCAGCGCGTTGCTCCCCTTCCAAGAGCCTGCTTTGTAGTAGCGCTCATCGCGGTTCCAGTAGCAGTTCACTTGTACCAAGTGGATGTCCCCCAGCAAACCCTGATCCACCACGCTCTTGATCCACTGGCTGGGTGGGCTGTACCGGTTCTGCATCACCGCGAACACCGTGCGGTGCATCTGCAGCGCCTTGTAGATCACGGCCTCGCAGCTGGCCTTGCTGAGCGCGAGGGGCTTCTCACACACCACATGCTTGCGATGCTCCAAGGCCAGGATGCTCTGTTCCGCGTGCAGGCCGTTGGGTGTGCAGATGTTCACCACATCGATCCCAGGCACCTGTTCCAGCATGGTGCGCATGTCCTGGAAGAAAGGTACATCGAAGCCGGTGACACCCGCCTCTTCCTTGGACCGGATATCGCACAGGGCCACAAGTTCGGTCTCGGTATGGCGATGCACCATCTCCGCATGCCGCTTGCCGATGTGGCCACAACCGACCACGGCGATCTTGATAGGACCTGTCATGCGAGCTTGCGGACGGTGCCGTTCTTTAGTTCATAGCGTTCTCCGCCTTCCGGGCAGGTGGCCAGGCCTTGTGCATCGAACTTGAGCTTGTGGCCGTATTCGCTCATCCAACCCATCTGGCGCGCGGGATTGCCCACCACCAAGGCATAGTCCGGCACTTCCTTGGTGACCACTGCACCAGCACCAATGAAAGCGAAACGACCGATGTCGTGCCCGCAGACGATGGTGGCGTTGGCGCCGATGGAAGCCCCGTGCTTCACCAAGGTGCGGAGGTACTCGCCCCGGCGGTTCACCGCACTGCGTGGGTTGATCACATTGGTGAAGACCATGCTCGGTCCCAGGAACACGTCGTCCTCGCAGATCACACCCGTGTAGATGCTCACGTTGTTCTGCACCTTCACATTGCGACCGAGCGTCACGTCCGGACTGATCACCACGTTCTGGCCGATGTTGCAACCCGGGCCGATGGTACAGCCCGGCATGATATGGCTGAAGTGCCAGATGCGCGTGCCTTCGCCGATGCTGCAGCCGTCATCGATCACGGCGGTCGGATGTGCGTTATAAGCCATGGATCCAACGCCGATCCGGAACGGGTCCAGGATCAGCGGTCGCGAAGGTACCGAAGCTCCCGGAATGATGGTGTGACCCGATCAGGGCCGGGGTGCCTGCCAGAGCAGGCGTTCCGCCAGGTCCTCTCCAGCGGAAGGGAGTCCAGCGAAACCGGCATCTCGCAAGGTGGCGACGATGCTGGCGAGCGTTCGCTCCGTCAAGGGCGCTCCTGTGTTCCATCGCACCCCGTTGAACCACTCCTGGGCGTCGGCCAGCGGCATCTTGTACCGTTGTGCGAAGACCTCCGGGGCGGCCTTCTTGGCCATCAATCCGCTCACTTGGTCGCGGATCACCTTCAACAAGCGCTCGGTCTCCTTCGGATGGGCCTCCAGCACGGCTTCCGTGGCTACGATGACGAACGAAGGCCACGTGGTGGTGTACTCATCCACCTTCCGCAGGGCACCTTCGTCCACATACGGCTTGGTCGTGAACTCCTCCCATAAGAACGCGATGGGTTCCGACTGGGCCAGCCGCTCAAGCGCACCTTTCAGATCGTTCACGACCACCAGGTCGGACTCACCCAACGGCCACCCTTTCCCCCGCGCGTAGCTCAACGCCGCCAGATGGCTGCCGCTGTTGGGCCTGCTGATGGCAAAGGGGACACCATGCAGGTGCTCCGGTGATCCTATCCCCGTATGCGCCGCCACATGTACCCCCCAGGTGAGCGGGCTATCGACATAGGAGGAGATGATACGGCTCGGGTTGCCATTCAGGATATCGCGCACGGCCCCTTCGGTCACCAACATGGCCATGTCCACTTCGCCTTCGCGTAAGAGTTTGCACATGGCACCCGTGCCTTCAGGAACGGTGCGCCACTTCACTTCCACACCGGCACGCACGAAGGCCCTGCGTTCAAGACCCAGCAGCCAAGGCATGTTGAAATGCTCGGGAACACCGGCCACCCGCAAGGGCACCAAGGTGTTCGCGTCTTCAGCGGCTTCGCGGATATGGCGGCGGTGTGATCTCACGGTACTGGAACGTATGGCAAAGGTCGATCGCAGTGGTCTGAATGAAGCTGTGGTGCTTTAGAAAGAGAAGACCCGGCCAGGTGACCGGGTCTTCTCGCTGAACTCGATCGGGTCACTTCTTCGCGTACTTCTCGAAGCTGAAGTGCTCCTTTTCGTTAAGCTCCGCGGGTGTGAGCGACTTGAAATACTCGAATGTGCGCCGCATACCTTCAGCGCGGTCCACTTTGGGCTCCCACTTCAAGAGCTTCTTCGCCAAGGTGATGTCCGGCTGGCGTTGCATCGGATCATCGCTGGGCAGCGGCTTGTAGATGAGCTTTTGCTTGGTGCCCGTGAGCTTGAGGATCTCCTCGGCGAACTGCTTGATGGTGATCTCCTTCGGGTTGCCTACGTTCACGGGGCCCGCATAGTCGCTCAGCAGGAGGCGGTAGATGCCTTCGATCAGGTCGTCCACGTAGCAGAAGCTCCGGGTCTGGTCGCCTTTGCCGAAGATGGTCAGGTCCTCGCCGCGCAGGGCCTGGCCCATGAAGGCCGGCACCACCCGGCCATCATTCAACCGCATTCGCGGGCCGTATGTATTGAAGATGCGGACCATGCGTGTTTCCACGCCGTGGTAGGTGTGGTAGGCCATGGTGATGGCCTCTTGGAAGCGCTTGGCCTCGTCGTACATGCTGCGCTTACCCACGGGGTTCACATGGCCCCAGTAGCTTTCACTCTGTGGGTGCACCTTCGGATCACCGTAGACCTCGCTGGTGCTGGCCACGATGATGCGTGCCTTTTTCACACGCGCCAAACCGAGCAGGTTGTGCGTTCCCAACGACCCCACTTTCAAGGTCTGGATGGGGATCTTCTCGTAGTCGATCGGTGAGGCGGGTGAGGCGAAGTGCAGGATGTACTTCAACTCGCCAGGGACATGCACGAACTTGGAAACGTCGTGGTGGTAGAACTCGAAATCCTCGCGGTGGAAGAGGTGTTCGATGTTCTTGAGGCTGCCGGTGATCAGGTTGTCCATGGCGATAACATGGTAACCTTCCTTGAGGAACCGATCGCACAGGTGCGAACCCAGGAAGCCAGCGGCGCCCGTGATCAGGACTCGGTCTTTGGCCTTGGTCTTTTTATGGTCGACCCGCTGGGTCGATACCACAGGAGCCTTGGTAGAAACTTTGCGGACTGGCGCCTTCACAGGTTTGCGGTCTGCGGGTTGGCGTTTGTCCAATTTGCGGGTCGATGATACATCGGCCTTGGCTGAACGTGCCGGCTTGGCGGTTGCCTTCTTCTTGGCCATGTGATCAGGCTTTCGCCGTGGCTTTGTTGCTGTGTTCCGGACTGTGCGCTGCGGTGACGACGTTGCGGCCGATGCTGACGTAATGGAACCCTTTGGCCTTCATCTCATCAAGCTCGTACAGGTTGCGACCGTCGAAGATCGTCCGCTCCTTGAGGGTCTTTTCCAAGCGCTCGAAGTCGGGCGTGCGGAACAGGGCCCACTCGGTGCAGATGATCAGCGAATCAGCGCCTTCGAGGGCTGCGTATTCATCCTTGGCGTAGTTGATCTTGTCGCCGATCAGCTTCTTCACGTTATTCGCGCCTTCGGGGTCGAACGCCGTAACCGTGGCACCAGCGGCCACCAACGCATCTATCATGTACAAGGCAGGTGCCTCGCGGATATCGTCGGTATCGGGTTTGAAGGAAAGGCCCCACATGGCGAAGTGCTTACCCTTCAGGTCACCCCCATAATAGCTTTCGATCTTCGGCATCAAGGCGGTCTTCTGTTGTTCGTTCACCTCCATCACACTGTTGATGATCTGGAAGTCGTAACCGGCTTCCTTCCCGCTCTTCGCCAAGGCTTGTACATCCTTGGGGAAACAACTACCACCATAACCGATGCCGGGGAACAGGAAGCGCTTGCCAATGCGGGTATCGGTTCCCATGCCGATGCGGACCTTGTCCACATCGGCGCCCACCGCTTCGCAGAAGTTCGCGATCTCGTTCATGAAGGTGATCTTGGCCGCGAGGAAGGCGTTGGCCGCGTACTTCGTGAGCTCGGCGCTGCGCTCATCCATGAAGATGATCGGATTGCCTTGGCGCACGAAAGGCTTGTAGAGGTCCTCCATCAACTTTCGGGCACGGTCGCTGCTGGTACCTACCACCACGCGATCGGGCTTCAGGAAATCATCCACCGCGAATCCTTCGCGCAGGAACTCGGGGTTGCTCACCACATCGAATTCCACCTTGGCATGTTTTGCCACAGCGGCGTGTACTTTCTCAGCGGTGCCCACGGGCACGGTGCTCTTATCCACGAGCACTTTGTAATCCTTCATCAGCTTGCCGATGTCGGCGGCGGCGTTGAGCACGTAGCTCAGGTCAGCGCTACCGTCTTCGCCGGGAGGCGTGGGCAACGCGAGGAACACGATCTGTGCTTTCTCCAGCGCTTCAGCCAAATTGGTGGTGAAGCTCAGGCGGCCTTGGCGGATGTTGCGCTCGAACAGCACATCCAGGTGCGGTTCGTAGATGGGCACTTTGCCATCCTTCATCATCTGCACCTTCTCGGCATTGATGTCCACGCAGACCACGTGGTTGCCGGTCTCTGCGAAGCATGTGCCGGTGACCAGACCGACGTATCCTGTTCCTACTACTGCGATGTTCATGGGCTAGTTGAAGAAGCTCTTCACCGTGTTGGTGATGTGCGTGAGTTGTTCGTGATCCAGTTCCGTGCTCATGGGTAGCGAGAGCACTTCGCGGGTGAGTTGTTCCGTGACCGGAAGCGAACCTTCCGGGCAACGAACGCTCTTGTACGCATTCTGCAGGTGGCAGGATACAGGGTAGTAGATCATGGCCGGAACCCCGTGGGCCTCCAGGTGCTGTTTTAGACCGTCGCGACGGCCATCGGTCACTCGCAAGGTGTATTGGTGGAAGACATGGGTGGAGGACTGGCTCCGTTCCGGGATGCGCAAGGCAGGGATACCACCCAGCTCCTTATCGTAGAAAGCAGCGGCGGCATTCCGAGCGGCCCCATACTCGTCCAACCGGCGGAGCTTGATCCTGAGGATGGCCGCCTGGAGCGAATCCAAGCGGCTGTTCACGCCCACCACTTCATGGTAGTACCGCACCTCGCTGCCGTGGTTGCACACCCTGCGGAGCTTCTTGGCGAGGTCATCATCATTGGTGAAGAGCGCACCCCCATCGCCGTAACAACCCAGGTTCTTGCTCGGGAAGAAGCTCGTGGTGCCCACATGGCCGATGGTGCCACTCTTCTTGCGGCTGCCATCACTGAAGAGATAGTCGCTCCCGACGGCCTGACAGTTATCCTCGATCACGGCCAATCCGTGCTCCTTCGCGATCGCCATGATCGCTTCCATGTCCGCCGTTTGTCCGAAGAGGTGAACGGGGACGATGGCCTTGGTCTTGGGTGTGATCTTCCGCTTGATGTCCTCGGGATCGAGGTTGAACGTGCCCGGGAGCACGTCGGCGAAGACCGGCACGATGCCCAGGAGCGCTACCACTTCCACCGTCGCGACGAAGGTGAACGATGCGGTGATGACCTCATCGCCCGGCTTCAGGTCCAGGGCCATCATCGCGATCTGAAGCGCATCGGTACCATTGGCGCAGCCGATCACATGCTTCACCCCCAAATAGGCGGCGAGTTCCTTCTCGAACTCTTTCACTTCCGGACCATTGATGAAGGCGGTGCTGTCGATGACCCGCTGGAGCGCTGCGTCCACTTCGGGTTTTATCCGTTGGTACTGGCCGACCAAGTCGACCATCTGGATCGCTTTCATCAATGTGGTGTGGTCTGTGGGAGGATATCTCCAAGCGGGCGCGAAGATAACGGACCGCTGCGGCTGGGGAATGAC
>DAOORM010000085.1:0-7777 GCA_035389265.1 Flavobacteriales bacterium
GGTGCCGGGCAGCGCTGTTCCGTTGTTCACGCCTGCACAATCCTGCGGCGTGTTGGCATTGATCACCACCGCGTAGTCCTCCGTTTCACCGTAGGTGTGCCCGAAGCAGGCATCCACCATGGCTATGATACCCGCATCCTCACGCACGCCGCGCACACGCATCACCGTGGTTCCCAGCAACGCGGTAGCCGGCACGGTGAAGGTGATGTTGCGCACTTCACCGGGTGCGCCATTCGTGAAGGATCCGAGCCGTTCGTTGTCATCGAAGATGTTGTTGCGGTCGTAGTCGATCCAGGCGGAATAGTGCGTGCCGGTCATGGGGCCGGTGGTGACAGAGATGGTCCGTTGGGCATTGCGCGAAAGCGGTGTGCTGAACTGCCCGCTGTAGTCCGTGTAGCCCGTGGTGGATGGGCCGGAACCGGTGTTGTTGATGGCGCCGATCTGGACCCCATCGATGTGATCACCGGCCGATCCCGCCTCTTCGCTGAAGGGTACGCAGTAGTCCCCGAAGTTGCCCACACCGAAGTGCGCTTCGATGATGATGCTGGAACGGATGCTGGGTTCGCAGGGTGAGTAGAGGTACAGTTCGATGATGAAATCGGTGATCTCGTCGCTCGTGTTCGGATCGGTCAGGAACAAGCTCGTGACATCGTAACATCCATTGGCCGGCACCGATTCGCACTCTTGCCCCAGGATGTCCGACGAGATGTTCTCGCCCAACACCACCACGGTTCCGCCTTCGGTGTTCGTGCCGCCGCGCACCTTGATGTTGTACGACATCTCATACTGGCTTTCGTTGCAGATGTAGAGCGGGAAGGTGAGCGTATTGCCGATCGGCGCTTCGTTGATCACCATGTGCGTATTGCCCGGTGTGCCCACGGAAAGGCGCGGCTGGTCGATCTGGTAACCGCCTTCGTAGGGGCAGCTGGTCTCGGAGAACGCGCTGTCCAACTGGAACACGTAGGTGCCGAAGACCTCGTCGCGGAACACCTTCACGGAGAGATCATCGCCGCTATCGGTATCCTCCAAATGATACTGCACGGTGTTGGTGGCCACGTTGGAACCGTTCTCGCCACGGCCATAGCCGTTCTGGAATTTGGCCGCACCGCCGGTGGTGATGCCACTACCGCCGATGTTCACGCCGATCTCGAAGCTCAATCCCGACTCCAACTGCGCTTCGTAATCGATGCTGTAGGAATCAGTCGTGGTCACGGTCAGCGAATGATCCTCTCCGGGACCACCGACGAAGTCGCGCACCGTCTCGTACGGCGCATGGGCCTTGATGGAATCGTTCATCGCCAAGGTCTGGTTCCACACATCCAACTGGGTAGTGGCACGGTCGCGGTCGGCACCGGGTTCCATCCCGTCGATCTCTGTGATCAACTCCGGGATCACGCTATTGCGGATCTGTCCTTCGCGGTAGTTGTAGTTGAACGTGGTGCCCACCGGGGCTGCGACCAAGCCCGTTTCTGTAGACAGGCCTACACATCCCGCGACCGAGGTGGTGAAGCCCACACCGTAGGCATAGCGAACGGCACTGCCAATGAACACATCCTCCGGCGCACCGGTGGTGGGCGTGGTGTACGTGCTGGTGGTGGAAAGGCAGGTCTGGTACTCGTTCAAGGCGGTCTCCGTCTGGCTGGCCGAGACGTCCACCCCTACCTCACCGTAAATGCTGTAGTCCAGTCCCGCGAACGGAATGGTTCCGGCCACGCCGATACGCACCTTGAAGTATCCGTTCTGGCTGTCGCCGGTGGTCAGTGATGTGGTGGAACCGGTACACACATCGTTGCTGGTGGTGATGCTGCTGTAGCTCGCGTTGCCCGGCGGATCACGCAGGATGTAGAGCGGCAATGCGGGCGCGGTGTAGTACCCCATGATCTCGCTGAAGGCCGTACCCACCATCACCGCCTTGAAACGGAATTCAGCGCCATAGATCGGTGTGGCCCCGGGGTTCAGCAACGGATCCGTATCCATCATGGTGAAGCCGAACTCCTGTATGCCGTCCGGATAAGCATACCCGGCGGTGTGGGTGATCCGGTAGCGCAACTCCGTATACCAACGCGCGGGCCCCACCTCGTTCAGCGAGTCCATCGACACGAACGTACCGATGCAGTTCGCGCATGCCTCTCCATCCACCCGCACCCGCAATGGACCGGGGAACGGAATGCCCTGCGTGATGCCCTTGATCAGGATGTCGAACTGCTGCACACCCGTTCCGGCATCCAACCGGAAATGGACCAGGTTCGGCGGATAGCCCTCGCCCCATGCGGCATTCGGTTGCACATACCGGTACTGCAGGTTCGCACACGAGTTATCAGGCCCGTCGTAAACGCCGATACCGAGCGCCTCGAAGTTGCCGATCTCGTACTCCTGGTCCGCGAACTGTTGTGGATCCTGTGCCGTGGCGGTGGCCGCCGTGCCCAGCAAAAGGGCCATGGCGACCGTTCGTAGTGGTGCTTTCATCGGGAGGGTTGCGTTGTGCTGCAAAACTCCCGTGGCCAGGCGAGGTGGCTATGCGTAGAACTACGTGTTCTTGATCAGAAGATCGGAAAATGAGATGATCAGATAATGGAATACCTGCTTCCGATGGACCTGCGATAGGCTCAGTATGGCCACTCACCCCACCACCTTCCCGATCGCCTCCACCAGCTCTTCCCTTCGGAAGGGTTTCGGAATGAAGCCATCCATACCCGCTTCCATGCACTTGTCCACTTCGGCCTTCATCACGTTGGCGGTCATGGCGAGGATGGGGATGCGCGATTTGTTGGGGCCGGAATTTTCCGGCCCCAACAACGCCCGGATAGCGCGGGTGGCGTCGTAGCCATCCATCACGGGCATTTGCACGTCCATCAGGATCAGGTCGTAATTGTTGGCCTGTACCATCTCTACTGCTAGCTGGCCATTGACGGCCACGTCGATCCGTACACCGGGGTAGGCATCGTTCAATTCATCCTGGGCTACAACGATGTTGAATTTGTTGTCTTCGGCCAAGAGAATGCGAAGAGCGCGGCGGGGGCCGGAAATTTCCGGCCCGTACACGCTCTCTGGAGCCTGCGCTGTTGTCCGCGTCTCTTGCGCGGTGATCCCATACGGGATCACCACGGTGAAGGCACTCCCCTTCCCTACTTCGCTTTGCGCAGTAATGGTGCCGCCTTGCATGTACACCAAGCGTTTGCTGATGCTGAGGCCCAGGCCGGTGCCGCCGTATTTGCGGGTATGTTCGCTGTCGCCTTGCGCGAATTCATCGAAGACCAAGGCAAGGTGTTCTGGTGCGATGCCGATGCCCGTATCGGTGACGGTGAAGCGCAGCATCACGGCTTCGGACAGACCTTCCTGAACGCCCAAAGCGACACGTACCGATCCGCGCTCGGTGAACTTGATGGCGTTGCCCACGAGGTTCATCAGCACTTGGTGCAGGCGGGTCGGATCTCCGATCACGTGTGCGGGAACATCCGCTGCAACATCCGTGTGGATGGTCAGTCCTTTCTCTTCGGTGCGGTGGCGCAAGACATCCACCACAGTCCGAAGGACCTCTCGCGGATCCATGGGAACCTTCTCCAGTTCCAACTTACCCGCTTCGATCTTGCTGAGGTCGAGGATGTCGTTCACGATCACCAGCAGGTTCTCACTGCTCTGCGCGATGGCATCGAGGTAGGTCTCCTGTGCGGGCAGGTGGTCGTTGCGCTTCAAGGAGGTGCTCATGCCCATGATGGCGTTCATCGGCGTGCGGATCTCGTGGCTCATGTTCGCCAGGAACTGCTGCTTCACCTGTTCGCTCTGTTCGGCCCGTTTGCGCTGTGCATCGGCTTCGTCCTTCTTGCGGCTCAGTTCTGCCGTGCGTTCGGCCACCGTGCGTTCCAGCAGTTCCTTCTGCCGGTTCAAACCACTGGTGCGTATGCGGATGAAGGCGAACACACCGCCCACAATGACGATCGCATAGAACGCATACGCCAACCACGTGCGCCACCATGGAGGAAGCACGATCAGCTTGAACGAAGTGCCCTGTGTATCCCAGATGCCATCGCGGTTGTCGCCGCGCACGCGAAAGGTGTAGGTGCCTGGATCGAGGTTGGTGTAGACAGCGCTTCGTTCCGTGCCGCTGCTGATCCAATCGGGATCGAAGCCTTCGAGTTTGTATTGGTAGTGGTGTGCTTCGGGTAAGGCGAACTCGAGCGTGGCGAACTCGAACGTGACCATGTTCGCGCTGGAAGGGATGCGCATCCCAGCGGCGAGGTATGCCGGCGAACGCAACGGCGCATCGGGATCATGAAAATCCACCGGCTTGTTGATCAGCTTGATGCGCGTGATGAGGATGGGTGCAGCCGTGCTATCTTCCATCAATGCTTCCGGATCGAAGTAGTTGAAGCCGTTCACCCCGCCGAAGAAGAGGGTGCCATCATCGGTCTTGCCATACGCGTTGCGGTTGAATTCATTGCTCTGCAAGCCATCGCCCACCGTGAAATTGCGGAAGCTCTTCGTGCGTCGATCGTAGCGCGCGATGCCCTTGTTGGTGCTCATCCACAGCCGGCCTTTCGTATCTGCGAGCACGCCGTATACCACATCGTTCGGCAGGCCATCGCGCGTGGTGATGCGCTCCACCTCGCCAGTGCGCGTGTCGAAGCGGTTCAGGCCACCGCCATAGGTACCCAACCACAACACGCCTGTTGGATCATCCGGGTCGGCACAGATGGAGAAGATGACGTTGACGGCCAGCGATCGTGGGTCGCTCGGATCGTGCACGTAATGACGCCATTCGCCCGTGGCGGGATCGAGGCGCATCAGCCCTTTCATCGTTCCGGCCCAGACGCGTCCGTCAGCGCCTTCGTACAATGCCGCGGTGAAATGGTAGGGGTCGCGGACCGATGGTACGGGCCATGGAAAGGGCGTGAGCGCGTTGCTGCGTATGTCGCATTGCCATAAGGCCTGATCGCCTCCGAACCAGATCGCATCCTTGCGACCGAGCATGAGCGGGAACAACGGGCGCGATTCCGCCGCACCCGATGGCATCACGGGTCGGAGCACCATCATACGCCCATCACCAGCCCTGTCATAACGCAGTATGCCGTCCACACTGAGCCCCAGCCAGATGGTGCCCCTCCGGTCTTCCACGGCCATGGCACCGATGCCGTTGGACGCACGTTGACCGGGTGGTATCCGGTCTCCGGTGCGCTCCAGTTCCGTGTTCAATGCTCGACGGCCAGGGTCGAACTCCGCCAACGACCCCCACCGCCCCACCAACACCTTGCCGGATGGGGTCGGGTTCAGGGCGATCACACTCCGGTCCTCCCACGTATGGAAGCGCGCGGTTCGTGGATCGTACTTCAGCAGGCCATGACCTGAACTGCCCAGCCACAACGTGCCACCTCGATCCACGAAGCAGCTCCTAAGGTTCTGGAGCACACGATCGTGCGCGGGATCCGAGGCTACCACCGTGACCAGTAGCCGTTCGGCGAAGTCGAAGTGGTAAAGGCCTTCAAGGCTCGTCGCCCAAAGTGCGGTATGGCCGTCCAGTACGACACCATGCGCGCCCATCGAGGTGATCGGCAGGGATCCCACTTCCTGTGGCCGTGTACCCCGCGATCGCTGATCGATGGACACGATGAAATCTGCGCCCACAACGTGGACCAGCCCGCGCGCAGTGTCCTGGATGAAGCGCGTTCCCTCAAAATGGTGCTTGCAGTCCTCTAGCCAGGGAGGGACCGTGTCGATCCGATCCGCCTCGCCATGCTGCGGTGTGATGATGAGCAGTTGGGCATTCCGGGCTCCACACAGCCGACCATCCTGGAGCAGCGTGAACGAAGCGCTTCCCTCGAACCAGGTCAGCACGCGGGGAGGTAACGGCTTGCCGAGTTCCACGGCATGCGCAAAGGTGACTTTCACGTACCGGCCAACGCCACAGACCCAGAGATCGCCATTCGCGTCAACCGTGGCTTGGCGTATCTCCCGCAGACCACCTTGGGCATCATCGATCGGCACATGGATGAATCGCTCGGTGGCGGGATCGAAGAGGTCCACGCCGCCGTTGGTCACGACCCATAAACGTTGCTCGCGGTCCACATGAAGCCAGTTCACGGCATTCTCCGTGATAGTGGTGGTATCCTGTGGGTCGTGGCGGAACGTGGTGAACGTGTATCCATCGTACCGGTTCAGTCCATCCCGGGTGGCGAACCAGAGGAAACCGTACCTGTCCTGCGCAATGGACGTCACCATACCCTGTGAAAGGCCATCGTTGATGCCGAGTGCTTTGAACGACAACCTGAGGGTATCCACTTGCGCATGGGATCCGGATACCCGCATGAGGGCGAGCACGAACAATGCTATGCGCAGCAGGTCCTTCACGGGGTGTGTATCCCGTTGGTCATGGCGAAGACAACGAGCCCCGCTACATTGCGCGCACCGGTCTTCAGCAGTATGTTGTTGCGGTGCCCTTCCACCGTGCGCGGACTGAGGAAGAGCTGCTCGGCGATCTCCGGGGTGGTCTTCTCGGCACAGATCAGCTTCAGCACCTCGAGCTCGCGTTCACTGAGCGGATCCACCACGTTGAAGTACGGTCGGACCTTGTCCTTCTTCACCAAGCCTTGCAGCATCACCTGGCTCACCATGTCGCTGAAGTAATAGCCGCTTTCAGCCACGGAACGGATGGCGGTCTCCACTTCCGCAGCTTCCGCGGTCTTGAGCAAATAGCCGTTCGCGCCCAGCTCCATCAGGTGTACGATGAATTTCTCCTCGCTGTGCATGCTCAGCACCAACACCTTCACTTCCGGGTGATCGGTGCGCATGCGTTTCATGGTCTCTACGCCATCCATCACGGGCATCTCCAGATCCAGCAGCACGATGTCCACCGGAACCACTGCGATGGCTTTCAACAGATCCTTACCGTTGGCGCATTCGAGTGTCACTTCCATACCGTGGAGCTCCCGCAATAGCATGCTCATGCCTTTGCGGAAGAGGTTCTGGTCGTCTGCAAGGGCAAGCTTGATCATCGGAGGCGCAAGTTGGAGAGCGGGAGAAGCTTGGGGATACGTAGTTCCACCTGTTCAGCGGGAATGGCCGGTCACGTGGCCGACAACCGGACCAGTTCGGCGCGCAGTTCGGTTTCCACTTCGGCGGACATCCGCATGGCATCCTGCACCAGAAGTGCGATGGCCGTAGCTTCTTCTTCGTTCGCCTGTTCTTCCACGGAGGTCAATAGGTCCATCAGCCGTTGGGCTCCCATTTGGTGCATCATGGGCCGCAAGTTGTGCGCCGTGGCGGCTACCTGTGCGGCATCCTGATCGCGTGCAGCCTGTTGCAATTCAGCGAAAATGGCGGGTGCTTCGGCGAGGTAAAGGGCGATGTACTTCGCCATGCGCAAGCGATCACCTTGGCAGAAACGGTCCAGAAAGGAGAGGTCGATGTGGGGGGACATTGGGGCTACAAGTTCCTACTTCTTGGCCGTTCAACCCTGTCCGCAGGCTGGCGCACCCCGCGCGCCCCTTGTTCACTGGATCGTCACCTCGAATTCTCCACTCGCACCACACGAAAGCATGCGCACGCGGTAGGTGCCGGTCCGTTCGGTGATGTCCCAGCCGTAACCGTTCCCCCGCAGTGGGAAGCTCTTGCGCAGGACGCGCTCACCGGTGGCGACCTCGACGATCTCGTAGGATGTGGATGTGCCCATGGCGGGCAGCCGGAGCACATGACCCGTACAAGCCAGATCGCGCGTGATCGTCGTATCCGTGAAGGGCTGGTAGTTCGGCGTGTCCGCCGGAATTCCTTGGCTCACCAGTTCGTA
>DAOORM010000086.1:0-7765 GCA_035389265.1 Flavobacteriales bacterium
GAAGGCCACCTATCCGGACATGAAACGTTCGGCACGCATCGCTTATGGCAATTTGTTCTTCCTCTTCAAGAACCCTCGGTTCGGGATCGTTCCTGCCGTGCTTTATTTGCTAACCACGTGGCTGGTAGGCTCTGCCACGAATGATGTAGTACCCCGCACGCCCTGGCACGCGTTCCGTTACACCACGGATGCGTTCAGTGGAAGCCCTGCATTGGCGTTGTGGCTGATCGCCATCGTCGCCGCTTTCCTGGCATTCACCGACACACATAGCAAGGTGTACCGCATCCTTGGAGGTTTGGCGCATAGCACGGCGCACTTCTTCGCCATGTTCTACATCGGCTGGGGCGCGCTCAACCTGTCTGAGCTACTCTTCCCGCACAGCCCCTTCCTGCACAGCGTCCTCACCGGCCTGCTCATCTTCTGCGGCGGTTGGGTGGCGGGATCCATCATCATGGGCCTGTACCTGCTGATCTCGATCAACGTCTTCGGGCGCCACAGCGAGGAAGCCTTCAGCGGGTTGAAGCACCAAGACCACAAACATTTCCTCCGCCTCCACATCGACCGACAGGGAACGCTCACCATCTGGCCCATCAAGATCGAGCGGGTGCCGCGTGCTTGGCGTGATCGCAAGGAAGGCGATGCCACGCATTCCACCGTGGTGCCGACCACTCCGTTGAAAGCAGAATTGATCGAGCGGCCGATCGTGCTGCGCTGATCAGTTCAGCACATCGTCCAGCAAGCGCTCCAAGGTGCTTTCGCCGAAGAAGATGTTCATGCCCACCATCACGTTCATCCCGGCGTCGATCGGGTAGCGCTGCAGGTCGTTGTTCGTATCGGGAATGCGCAAGGCGTGAACCGGCAGACCAGCGACCTCCGCACGGAGTTGCGAGGTCTTGGACAGTTTATGCCGGACATTGATGAACCCACGAAAAGCCGTGTAATTGAGATTCGCTCGATCCGTTCCACGCTCGAAGCCACTACGGAACCCATCGGCGCCGATCCCAGCCAGAAGCCGCGTTCGTTTACCTGCTTTGTACCCCACCCCGATCTGCAAGGGGAGGATGTACTGAAAGCTCCAGCGATCACCCATGGGTTCGGTACCGCCGACGAATGGAACCGGAAAATTCAATCCATCGCTCACTGTAAGGGCCGCACCATAGAAGAGCTGTCGACGCAGACCTTTGACGTGCATCTTGCCGATGATGCCATTGAAACGCGGCACGGCCCTATCCAGGGTTGCGGCCTCTTCGCTCACGTTCGCATTCACGCTCCAGAAAAGGATGCGATACTTCTTGGTGAGGCTGATGCCCAGCGCACCGATGGAGCCGGAATGCAGCGTTCGCACATCATCTCCGATCCGCAATTCGCGACCGCTGTACCGAACGTTGGCCATCACCTGAGAAGCACGTACGCGGACGCTGTTCTTCAGCAGATCCACCGGATCGAGGTCTAGCAAGTTCAACTCCACCCCTGCTGTCCACTTCTTCCACAGCGGGATGGTGAATACAGCGGTCGCATTGCGATCTTCGAAACTACCCGGGCTGTCGCTGAACGCCACACCGGGTGTGTACCGCGCATCCAGTCGCAGCCGTGGCCGGAACAATTGATCGAATTGCTCTAGGTCGAACGTTTGGGCTTGCGTCGTATCGATGGCCATACACAAGGGGATGGTCAGCAAGAGCGGGAGCGATAGGCGCATGGGAAAAGGATCGGAACAAAGGTCGACCTTGGGACGGTGGGAAAGGTGGAGGGTCACCTTTGTAGGTTAAGATGGATCAACGCCTTGGAGAACAAGGATCACCATATGCGGAACGTGAACGTCTTAGAGGCAGGAACGACCGCCCTGCGATCACCGGTCCCGGCATAATATGATACCTACCTAGGAACCACGGAGCATTACGTCCTCCGCGATCCTTCTCGCTATCCGTTCAATAGTTGTTGCTCGTTGGGTGGACGGCCTCCGTCCATCCCGTCTTCTTCCGACCTTGGCCCCACATGTCGATCGTTCTACTTCTGTTCGCGTTGGTAGCCGGTGTGTTCACCATGGGCGTATTGCTCGCTCAGCGTGCGCATCGGCAAGCCAATAGCTGGCTGATCTTGGTCGTGCTGGTATTCCTGGGTTCGCTCACGCATAACCTATTGTTGGAGACCGGTGTATATGAGCGGAATCAATGGCTCTATTTCATCCCCATCAACGGACAGTTGCTCATCGGTCCGATGCTGTGGTTCTACGTGCTGCGGATGCTGGACCTTCCCTTACCGGACAAGCATCTCCGGGTGGCCCACCTCGCTCCCGGTTTCATCCAACTCACCGTACATGCCTGTGCGTTCTTCCTGAACGATGACGCCAAGTACCACTTCTGGTCGGAGACGTACGAACCCTGGTTGAAGCCCCTTTTCTTCTGGGCCGGTCAACTGGGCTTGGTCATCTATCTGTTCTTGATGCACCGCACCTTGGAGCGTTGGCGCGGTATCACGGAGGCGCAATTCTCCGATATACGACCTGTGGCGATGCGCTGGCTGCATCGGTTGGTCCTGCTCTTTGCCTTGTTCGCAGCAGTGGCCGTCACGCTCGGTTTTATCCCCGATGCGTATCACCAAACCGGTACCGTGTTGCCCACCGATGTGATGAAGCTGTTCATCGTCTGTTCCATAGGATGGCAGGGCTATCGTCAGGTGGAGGTGATCCGTGTCGCATCAAGCGGGAACGGCCAGCGCGCGGAAGCGGATGCATCGGGGTCGAACGTGGCGGTTGACGATGCCGCGCGGATGAAGGAGACAGCAGTGGAGGTATTGGATCTGCCCGCACTACCGGCGGTCGCCAAGTTCGATCCGGCGCTGCTTGCACGGATAACGACCGTCCTGGAAGAGCAAGGGCTTTATCGACAACCCGACCTGACCTTGGTCGATCTCGCCCAAGCGGTCCAACTTCCGGCAAAAGTGGTTTCCGCCACGATCAACAGCGGGACCGGGGGCACCTTCCTGAGCTGGGTGAACGGCTACCGTGTAGAGGCGGTGAAGGCCGCGATCATCCAAGGAGAACAGCGGTCCAAGAGCCTCCTGGGTCTGGCGCTCGATGCTGGCTTCAATGCCAAGTCCACCTTCAACAGGGCCTTCCGGGAGCACGAAGGATGTTCCCCAAGTGACTGGATGGCACGCCACGCCGGGAACGGCTGAGCAGGCTCGGGGTCCCGCGACCGGCAACTGCAGGACCCGATTTCTTCCAACAGCCTGATCCTTAGGCCATCAACGCAGAGGTATCACGACCGGTTTCGGAGCGCTCCGGGACCGTGGAAGAGGCTGTTTTGCAGCATCAAATGCAACCGCCATGCGCACCACAACACCCCTTTTCCTTTCCACCCTGTTCGCACTGTTCATCATCGCATGCGATCAGCGACAGGTTCCTTCCCCGACCGAAGAAACCCGGTTGGAGGCCGATGATACCGAGACAGACCGGCTGCTACCGAAGCTACTCCGGGGGCTGCCCGTTGGACTGGTCGGTGCCCACGACCCCAACCCGGTGAACGCGGTATTCGAGGACAGCATGTACGTATGGAAGCACAACACGACGATCCGCTCGGTGGTGGGTGATGTGAAGTTGATCGAGTTCGGCAGCTTCGTGTGGACCGACGCGGGCTGGTACCATCGGTTGGCCGACACGCCCGAACAGTTCGCCCACCATTACACCTGCCCCAACGCAGAGATCAAGGCTGGTGTGGTGTACACCGATCCGGCAAGCTGGCGGCGGCAGGAAACGTTGACCGGTGGTGATGCGCTGTGGTACTACATCGTGGAGGATGCGCAAGGCAAGCGGTGGAAAGGCACGGCACTGGTGGAGACTGAAGCTGTATTGGAGTCCAGCGCGTTGGACACCGGCAACTACCAGCTGATCGGGGATCGCTCGATGATCCAATGGACCGGATACGGCGAAGTAGGCGACTACAGCTTGACCGGCCAGCTGCGCGTGCGCTCGGGTCGTATCCGATTCGGTGCGAACACGATCACTACTGCGGACGTGGTGGTGGACATGCGCAGCCTGGAGCACGAGAACTCCAACCTCCTGGAACACCTCAAAGGAGCTGACTTCTTCGACGTGCAGCGCTACACCGATGCGCGATTCACAGCCACCGGATCCACGCCGATCGTGAACGACACCTGCACCGTGCTGGGTAGCCTGACCATTCGCGGGACGACGAATCCGGTAAGATTCCCAGCGCGCATCCTACGACAAGGGGAGCGCTGCACGGTGAGCGGGACCTTGGACCTGGACCGGACCCGGTTCGGTATCCGGTTCGGATCGAATTCGTTCTTCGATGACCTGGGCGATCAGGCGATCAGTAACCAGATACGTCTAGAGGTGGAACTGGTGGGCGAATAGGGCTACCCGATCGTCCATGTCCTCCCCCCGCTCAACAACGCATCCAGATCACCGGCGCCTTTCTTCTCTTTCGCCAGTGCCACCTGTGCATTCATCTTGGTCTCCATGCACGCACGCGCGGCGATGTAGAACACACCGAAGGGACGGGGCATGGCGCCTTCGTGGCCCTGGTCGTCGAACAAACGCACAAGGATCGAAGCCTTGAAACTGTCATGCTGGTCGTGGATCCAGAGGTCTTCGGGAAGTGGTTCGCCAGCTGCAAGGTCCACGATCACGGGTGTCATGCCATCGAGCTTGATACCCTTGCTACCGTTCGCGTACACGAGCGGCTTGCCGTGTTCCACGAAGAGCGTGTGGAAAGGTTTGGTGGCCTTCTCCGTGAAGACCTCGAAGGCGCCGTCGTTGAAGACGTTACAGTTCTGGTAGATCTCCACGAGGCTGGTGCCGCGGTGGGCATCGGCCTTCACCAGCACCTCACGCAATTGCTTGGGATCGCGGTCCATGGCGCGGGCGATGAAGGTGGCATCGGCACCCTTGCACAGCGCGAGCGGATTGAAGGGATGGTCAACGCTGCCCATGGGGGTGCTCTTGGTCACGGCGCCTTCCGGTGAGGTGGGTGAGTACTGCCCTTTCGTAAGGCCGTAGATCTCGTTGTTGAAGAGCAGCACGTTCACATCCACATTCCGGCGCAGCAGGTGGATAAGGTGATTGCCGCCGATGCTGAGCGAGTCGCCATCACCGGTGATCATCCACACGCTGAGCTCTGGACGGACGGCGCGCAGGCCGCTCACGATGGCCGGCGCACGACCGTGGATACTGTGCATGCCGTATGTATCCAGGTAGTACGGGAAACGTGAGCTGCAGCCGATGCCGCTGATGAAGACGATCTCCTCCTTCGGCTTGCCTTGTTCCTTCAGGATGGTCTCCACCTGTTTCAGGATGGAGTAGTCACCGCAGCCGGGGCACCAGCGCACCTCTTGATCACTGGCGTAATCGAGCTTGGCCGGCGCGTTGCTTCCGTTGAGCACTTCGGTGGCGGTGGTCATTGCTTCAGGAATTCTTTGGCGGCAGCCTTGATCTCCGCAGCGGAGAAGGGCATGCCTTGGATCTTGTTCAAGCCTTTCGCATCCACGAGGTATTCGGCACGGATCAACTGGCGCAGCTGCCCGCTGTTCATCTCCGGGATCAACACGCGCTTGTACCGCGAGAGGATCTCGCCCAGCTCCTTGCGGAAAGGGAAGAGGTAACGCAGATGCAAGTGGCCGACACAATTGCCTTCGGCGCACATCTCGTTCACCGCGGTGCGGATCGCGCCATAGGTGCTTCCCCAGCCGAGGATGAGTAGATCACCGCTTTCCACACCGTTCGCGAGGTCCAGTGGGGGAACGTTCTCCACCACCTTCCGCACTTTCTCGGCACGCAGGCGCACCATCTTCTCGTGGTTCAGCGGATCATAGCTGATGTTGCCGGTGCCGTCCTCCTTTTCGATGCCGCCGATGCGGTGCTGCAGGCCGGCCATGCCGGGAATGGCCCAAGGGCGCACACCCTTTTCGTCGCGCAGGTAAGGCAAGAACTTCTCCATATCGCCTGCAACTTTCGGAGTCGCGAATGGCGGCTTTATGGGCTTCAAGTCCCTCGCTTTGGGGAACTGCCAAGGCTCCGCGCCGTTGGCGATGTAACCATCGGTGAGCAGGATCACCGGCGTCATGTGCTCAACCGCGATGCGCACGGCTTCGAAAGCCATCTCGAAACAATCCGTGGGGCTGCTGGCGGCGAGCACAGGGATGGGTGCTTCACCATTGCGACCGTGTACGGCTTGGAACAGGTCGGCCTGTTCGGTCTTGGTGGGCAAGCCCGTGCTGGGTCCACCGCGCTGCACGTTCACGATCACCAGCGGGATCTCCAACATGAAGGCGAGACCCATGGCTTCACCCTTCAAGGCGATGCCGGGACCACTACTGGCCGTGATACCCAATGCGCCGCCATAACTCGCACCGATGGCCGAGCAGATCGCCGCGATCTCGTCCTCCGCTTGGAAGGTCTTCACGCCGAAATTCTTGTGCTTGGCCAGCTCGTGCAGGATATCGCTGGCGGGCGTGATCGGGTAACTGCCGTAGAACAGGTCGAGGCCCGCTTTCTGCGCACCCGCGATCAAGCCGAGCGCGGTGCCTTGGTTGCCGGTGATGCTGCGGTAGGTGCCTTTCGGCATCGGCGCGGGCTTCACCTCGAACCGCGTAGTGAAGGTCTCGCTGGTATCGCCGTAGTTGTAGCCAGCCAGCAGCGCCTTCTTGTTCGCCTCCAACAGCTCCGGCTTCTTGCCGAACTTCCCTTCGAGGAAACGTTCGCTGTTCTCCAGGCTTCGGCTGTACATCCAGTTCACGAAGCCGAGCACGAACATGTTCTTGCAGCGGTCCTTCTCCTTCATGCCCAGCGTCATGCCTTCGAGGGCATTGCGGGTCATCTTGGTCACGTCCACCGCATGCAACGTGTAGTTGGCCAACGAGCCATCGGTCATCGGATCCTGCTGATCGATGTAACCGGCAAGGCGCAGGTTCTTGCTATAGAAGCCATCGCTGTTGGCGATGATGGTGCCCCCTTTCCGAAGTTTACCCAAGTTGGCCCGAAGTGCCGCGGCGTTCATCACCACCAGCACATCGCACTGGTCGCCGGCTGTGAAGAGTTCCACGCTGCCGAAATGCAGCTGGTAACCGCTCACACCGGCCATGGTGCCCTGCGGCGCCCGGATCTCTGCGGGAAAGTTGGGGAAAGTGCTGACGTCGTTGCCGAACAGCGCGTTCGTGTCGGTGAACTGTGCACCGGTCAGCTGGATGCCGTCGCCGCTGTCGCCAGCGAAGAGGATGACCACGTTGCGCCGTTCTTCAACGGTCTTGGTCCGGGTGGGGGTTTCCATGCGGGAATTGCGCGGCAAAGGTAGGACCGGACAAGGAGGTGGACGTGACCCAAGTCACGCGCCCTCGTGGGAACAACGGACCCGTGGAATGGTTCAGAGCTGTGCGACCGAAGCAGCGAGGTTCACCGCCTCCACCACCTTGATCTGCGGGGCTACGCGTTTGATCGCCTCCTCCACACCGGCCTTCATGGTCATGGGGCTCATGGCGCAGTTGGTGCAGGCGCCGTGCAGACGAACGCGGGCGGTGCCGTCAGCGGTCACCTCTTCCAGGGAGATGTCACCACCATCGGCCTCCAGGAACGGGCGCAGTTCGTTCAACGCTTCGCGGATGCGTTGGGCGCACAATTCGAGTTCGGTGGCGGTCATGGTCTCAGGCATGGCTGGCGGGCGCTTTGACGTGCACCACTTCTTCCAAACGCGCCTGCACAGCGCGGCAAAGGTCGGTGAATGCCGTGGAAACCAACGTGGAATCCTGC
>DAOORM010000087.1:0-7749 GCA_035389265.1 Flavobacteriales bacterium
GGCAGGGTGAACATTCAAGCAGCATGGTCTTCGGACTCGGTCCTACGTTGCTCGGTGATCATCCGGAACTCATCGAAGCACAATGCCGTTGGTTCGATTTCCAAGACCCGCAGCATACGCTGAAGGTGGGCGACAGCCTGAGCACGAACAAGCTGTTCACCGAAAGTGGCTTGTACCTCGTGGATAGTACGGTGTTCGAGATCTTCAACTATCCGCTTCGCGTAGGCGATCCCAAGACCGCGCTCGCCAAGCCAGGCAGCATCGTCCTTTCACAAGAACTGGCGAATAAGTACTTCGGCGACACCGATCCGATGGGGCAGATGATGAAGTGGGATGGCTCCATGGATGTGCAGGTCACGGGTATCCTCGGTGAGATCCCCCGGAATTCGCATATCCGATTCGAAGGCTTGGTGAGCTTCGGTACGATACTGCAGTTCTGGCAGAACATCGAACGGAACAACTGGGTGTGGAACCCGTGTTGGACCTATGTCAGGTTGAATGAGGGTGTCACGAAAGCGGAGGTCGATCGTGTCTTTCCGGCCTTCATCCAGAAATACTACCCCGATTTCCTGAAGGACCAAGTAGGACACGAGTTGCAACCACTTGCGGACATCCACCTGACCAGCAAATTGGATTTCGAGATGCGGCAGAACGGGGATGCGGGCAGTGTGAATATCCTGTGGGTCATCGGTTTCTTCATCATCGTGCTCGCAGCTGTCAACTTCATGAACCTGGCCACTGCGCGCAGCGCATATCGTGCACGTGAAGTGGGTGTGCGCAAAGCCGCGGGTGCTACGCGCGGACAGCTCATCGGTCAGTTCCTGCTTGAAAGTGTGCTGATGAGCTTGCTCGCTGCCCTGATCGCATTAGTGCTGATCCATTTGCTGATGCCCGCGTTCAATTCCTTGTCCGGGGAGACCATCCCGTTGCCGTCGCAGTTGGTCTTTGGTGTTCTAGGGATCGCCATGCTGGTCGGTGTGCTAAGTGGCATATACCCGGCGTTCTTCCTTTCTTCCTTCCAGCCTGCTGTGGTCTTGAAGGGTAATGGCGGGGGAACTTCCCGCGGACAAGTACTTCGCAAAGGGCTCGTAGTGGTGCAGTTCGCCATCGCACTGGTGCTGATCATCGGGACCATCTTCGTCAAACGACAGCATGACCACTTGCGGTCGGTCGATCTCGGGTTCACGAAGGAGCAGGTGATGTTGATCCCTGTGCGCGGTCCCATGGCGAACGTCTATCTCGCGGTGTACCCGGAACTGAAGAACATCGCTGGCGTGAAGGCCGTGAGTTGGGCCAACGACATCATCGGGAAGAAGCACAACACGCACGAGTTCAACTGGGGTACCATGGAGCAAGGCAAGTGGACCTATCTGCCCTCACTCTATGTGAACCCCGAGTTCCAGCAAGTGATGGACATCGAGCTCCGCGCCGGACGCTGGTTCTCACGCGATTTCCCCGGGGATGACTCCCTCAGCGTGATCATCAACGAGACCTTCGCTGAGCAGTTGCATCCGGAGGATCCTGCCAAAGCCATCGGCGAACGCATGGACACACCACACGGCGAAGAGCGCATTATCGGTGTCGCGAAGGATTTCACCTTCGACCCTCTGTTCAAGGCTGTACAACCGTTCGTGTTCGACATGACCAACCCCGACCAGGTCACGCAATGGCTGCGTTATATCTACTTGCGTATCGAGGCTGGTGATCCCACGCCGGTCATCGCGGCTGCACGGGAGAAGTGGAACGCGCGAACCACGGAGTTCCCCTTCGAATACCAGTTCCTCGACGATCAGCTTGATGGACAGTATGAAGCGCAAGGGCGACTTGCGGAACTCGTGGGGATCTTTTCCCTGCTCGCGGTGTTCATCGCCTGCTTGGGTCTTTTCGCATTGGCCAGCTGGACAGCGGAGAAGCGTACACGCGAGATCGGCATCCGCAAGGTGATGGGCGCCGACGCGATACGGATCACCTGGGTGGTCACGCGTGATTTCATTCTGCTCGTGCTTCTCGGGGCCTTATTGGCTGTCCCGCTCGCGTGGTTCGGGGTAGGCCACTGGCTGGAGAATTTCGCATTTCGAACGCACATCGAACCGCTCGTCTTCTTGGGGGCAGGACTGGTCGTGCTATTGATCGCTACGTTCACGGTGAGTTTCCGCGCGATCCTGGCGGCGCGGGCGGATCCGGTCCGGGCGCTGCGGCACGAGTGAGGTGGAATGCTGTGAGGTAGTTTGACGGAACTTGAAGGGCCCTATCACACCGTTCGACTACGCTATGCCCCGATCAGGGCCCTCGGTTCGCGTTTTCCGCTGCGATCGCTGACGCGGGGTCCCGTCAAGATCGATGGTAAGCCAAGATGGAATAGGCCTTCGGAGCTTTTGGAGACCAACGGTCGTTACGATCTTGGGTCCACCTCCTTACTTTCCAAAGTCAGCACACCGGTGACACGTTCGTGAACTGGTTCAAACCTTCAAGTCGAACGAGACTTGGGCGCGGACTTTCCCATTCACCATCACCTCTACCACATGCTCGCCTGGATAGTGCTTGCGCGTGCTGAAGTCCACGATGCGCTGGCATTTGGTGATGTTTAGCGCTGCGCGTGCTGCCAGTTCCACCTCCTTCAATTTGAACACCTTCCGCGACGTGCTGCCACCGGCCTTGCGGTAGTGGATGGCATAGTCGATCACGAGCTGTTGGGCGCGCGCGGCTTCAGAGACAACGGTGAAATTGATCTCTAGGGCATCGCCGAGCTTCAGTCGCTTCGGTGAGATCATAAGGTCGTCCACCCGGACTTTCACCTTGCTGTCGAACGCGAACAGCGCCAAGGCATCCACATGCCCGGCTTTGATCAACGTGCGGCTGGCGTGTTTCGCGATCCAGGCGGTATGCGGATTCTTCAGATCCCACGAGCGCAACAGATCGACCATGTACATCGCGTGGTCCTTGCTGAAGTCGTTCAAGTGGTTCGCCACGGACTTGCGCACATACAGCGAATCGTCGGTGCGAAGCCGTTCCAGGATCGGGGTGGTGAGCCGCGGGTCCTTCAGTACTTCATCGAGGCGGAACGACCATGGGAGTCGGGGCCGGCTCCCTTCGGAAGCCAAACGACGCACATGTTCGTCGTCGTCCTCAGCCCAGGTGCGCATCACCTTCAACGTGCCTTGGGCATCACGGCGGAAAAATACGCGCACGGCGAACTCCGAGGATCCGAACCGAGTGAAGTACTTGAGCGCATCGAGGGAGAAGGAGGGAACTTGGTGACCGAATTGACCAACGAAGTCGGGGTATAGTAGCGCTGTATAGCCCTTGGGCATCCGGGTGGCGACATCCTTGAGGACTTCAACAGCCTTCCGGAACTCCTTAGGCAGGTGCTTCCGAAGTGTGTTACTCGAGTGTCGCATACGCGCGTTCAGCTCGCGCCCTTCGTTTCCACTCAGCAGGTCCTTGACCAACGTTGTTCGCTTCACTTGGGGGGCGGAGACCTGCACCTCCTGCGCCAGGCGCTCGAAGTAGGCGCGTGCGAACATCTCCTTCAGTGGTTCTGCCATGATGACAAGGTGATCTGGGATCGAGGTGCGAAGATCGACCGCATCGTGCAGAACGCCCGCATTCACCGATCTAAGGACCGGTCGGGCTCCGATGCCCTTGAGGGTTCACCGCAACGCTATTCAATAACCGGCAGCGGCGTCGTCGCCACGCGGGTCGGCGCCTGCTTCCAATCTTCCATCTGGAAGAACAAGGATCGCGTCCACTCTGCCTATAGGAGGGCGTACCATCAACGTGTGTCCCATCTTCACCAAGGCCAGACTGTCCTCCGTGGTTATCGCGTTGGCTTCCATCAAGATCGTATCTGGCCGCCATTGGTGATGGAAGCGAGGCGCTGCGACCGCCTGTTTCGCACTCATACCGTGGTCGGCCAGGTTTACGACCGTTTGGAGGACCGAGGTGGGGATGGTAGCACCCCCGGGACTGCCAAGCACCATGAAGAGCTGCCCCTGGCGTGTAACGATGGTGGGGGCCATGCTGGAGAGCATCCGCTTGCCAGGTTCGATGATGTTCGCTTGACTGCCCACCAGGCCGAACCGGTTCGGTACGCTTGGCGCAATACTGAAGTCGTCCATCTCATTGTTCAGCACGAATCCCCCTTCACCAACGACCACGCCTGACCCGTATGACGCGTTCAAGGTGGTGGTGCACGAAACGGCATTGCCTTCCTCGTCAACGATGGAGAAGTGGGTTGTATGTTCAGATTCGGCCAACGGATCACCAGCATGGATAGCTGAGCTCGGTGTGGCCCGATGACAGTCGAAATCGGACATGCGCTGGGCCATATATTCCTTGGAGATGAGCCGTTCCGATGGAATATCCACGAAATCAGGATCCCCTAAGTGCTTCGCACGATCCGCGAACGCTCTGCGCTCGGCCTCCACGATGCGGTGGACAGTGGCCGCCTTCTGCCAACCTGTTCTTGAGAGGTCCATGTCCTCTATCGCCTTCAACGCTTGGATAAGAACGATACCTCCGCTGGATGGTGGGCCCATGGTGATGATCTCCATGTCTCGGTAATTCCCTTTGACCGGTTCACGCCAGACAGGTTGATAGGACGTGAGGTCCGCATGCGTCAATAGACCGGCACCGCGCCTCATTTCATCCACGATGAGATCAGCCGTGTGGCCGCGGTAGAATCCGTCCACACCACCGTCACGGATACGGATCAATGTGCTGGCGAGCTCTGGCAGCCTTAAGGTGTCACCCTTGTGCCATTGCACCTTGCTGGTGAACGGGTTCGGTCTGGTGCATACCGAGCGTATCCCCGGCAATTTGGCGTTGAGCTCCTTCGCCTCAAGGGCCGTAAGCGTGAATCCGCTTTGGGCGAGCTCGATGGCAGGCTGGATCAGTTCGGCCATGGGAAGGCGGCCCAGGCTGTCATGCGCGGTGAAGAGACCAGCGACGCTCCCCGGCACTCCCACGGCTTTATGTCCCACCAAGCTGAGCTTGGAGATCGGCTGGCCGTGCTCATCAAGGTACATGTCCCGATGTGCGGCAAGTGGTGCCATTTCACGGAAGTCCAACGTGTGGACGGTGCCGTCCGCCGAGCGAACGACCATCAGGCCTCCACCGCCGATGTTCCCAGCCCAAGGCGCCACCACGGCCAAGGCCCAGTGAACGGCCACGGCAGCGTCGACCGCATTACCACCCCGTTGTAGGACATGCACCCCAACCGCCGTAGCCAACGGATGTGCACTGACCACCATGGCACTATCGGTGACCATGCCCATGGGTGAGTTCGGGTCACCTGAGTGAGGGGTATGATGGCGCGCACTACCCCCTAGAAAGGAAAGGAAGAGCACGGCAGAACATGCCGGAAGGAAGTACGAACGGATCAAGAGAACGAGAGAGATGAGAGATGAGAGGTGCGAAAAGTAAGCGGTATCCGGTGATCATCCAATGATCGGTCTCAACTCATTCTTCAGGAAGGTTGGATGTACAGTGGATCGCGATCATGCAATAGGTTGATATAGAATGGATTCTGTGGGTGTGCACGGACGATCGGTCGGGGGCATCCCACATCCCTCGCGGGTTGTCATAATCTCCGCCCTGTTGCTCCTCGGATCCTTCGAAGGAAGGTCGCACACAGGCTGATCGTTCGCATTGCCCCGATCGAGGGGGTCCTTTCAGGTTGAACCCGGATTACCTTTGCGATCGCTCCAGCAGCTCACGCTCAATGTCCCAAACCACGTTCGCCAAAACCCCGCCGGTATTCTTCCAACGCTTGCGCGAGGTCACCGAAGCCTACTTCAAGGAGAATAACCTGAAGAAGACAGGTGATGGTCGGCTCTATTGGAAGACGGTCATCCTGATCACCGCACTCGTCGGTCTTTACATCGTACTGGTGTTCTTCACGCCAGCTTCCATGCTGCTTTCCCTTGGGCTTTGCGCCTTGTTAGGCGTGGTGGTGGCCAGCATCGGCTTCAATGTGATGCACGATGGTGCACATGGCAGTTACAGCAGCCGGAAGTGGGTGAACGAGATGATGGGCCATTCCTTGAACCTGCTGGGCGGAAGCGTGCATTTCTGGAAGATGAAGCACAACGAGAACCACCACACCTTCACCAATATCGAAGGGATGGATGACGACATCGACATCAAACCGTGGGTGCGGGTGCATGAAGGGCAGAAGCGCTATTGGTTCCACCGTTTCCAGCACATCTACGGCCTTCTATTGTATGGGCTCACCTACCTGTTCTGGGTGTTCTTCAACGATATGAAGAAGTACTTCACCGGGAAGATCGCGGACAACACCATGATGAAGCCGATGAAGCTGAAGGAGCACATCATCTTCTGGGTGACCAAGATCGGCTACGTGGGGGTGTTCATCGTGCTGCCCATGTTCTTCGCGGGCGTCGTGCCCACCCTGGTCGGTTATGGTGTCATGGTCTTCGTTACGGGCATCTTCATCGCTGTGGTCTTCCAGTTGGCCCACGTAGTGGAGGATACGGACTTCGTACATCCGCCCACGGATGGTAGCCACATCGAAGCGGAATGGGCCATCCACCAAGTGAACACCACCGTGAATTTCGCCACCCACAACAAGGTGTGGAACTGGCTTTTCGGTGGCCTGAACTTCCAGGTGGAGCACCATCTGTTCCCGCGTATCAGCCATATCCACTACCCCGAACTCAACAAGCGCCTGAAACAGGTATGTGCGGAGTTCAATGTGCAATACCGGGAGTTTCCCACGCTGCGAAGCGCACTGTGGAGCCACTTGATGCATTTGCGCCAAGTGGGCATGGCGTGAACGTCTAGGTCAAGTACCAATGAAAAAGGGCGATCCACTGGACCGCCCTTCTTCGTTCCGTTCTTGTCCGATCACTCCAGCACCACCGGCATATCCTTGGGGTGCTTCACCGTGTAGGCGAAGCCCAGTTTCTTGGTCTCCTTGGCAGCCAGGGTGATGTTCCAGCTGAGCATGCCGTTGTTCTCGTTCACAGCGGCACCACCTTTTTCCGTCAGTTTCACTTCGATCTCGCTCTGCGGGCTCATCGGGTGTTGGTCGCGAACCTCCAGGTCCACGCTGGTGCCCTTGGTGTTGCGTACGGTGAGGTCCCAACCGATGGTCACGGTGCGGCTGCCACCGATCACGGCTTTCTCGTTGCTGGCTTTGCGTTTCACGCGCTCCACCACCACGCCTTTATCACGACCGAGGCTGATGTCCAGTGTATCCTTCGGCATATCCAGTTGCAGGTAGCTCTGGCCCACGAAGGTGCCTTCGAAGAATACGTTGGCCTCGCCCGGCAGCAGGTTGAGGTCTTCCCAGCCCGTGGTGCGTGCATAGAGGAAGGCATCTTTGTCCAGTTTGGGCGTAGCGTAATGCTTGTAGGAGGCGGCGATGCTGTGGTTCTTCACTCCTACAGTGTGTGGCACACCGTCGCTGGGTATCGTGAACGGTGTCTCGATCACGAATTCCGAGGTGGTGGTGCGGTAGGCCACGGTGTTGTTCACCACATAGCTGGCCTCCATGCCCCCATACTCCTTTTCATCCTCGGAGTAGGCTGCGGCTGGCGGTACATCGGCGGTGGCTTTGCGCGGCCTTGAAGAGATGCTCTCCAGTTGCATCGGGCGGTGCATGTATAGTGTCCACGGGTTCAGGTTGGGCATTACACCGCCCAAGGTCGGGTTGCCGCTGCTCAAGCTCAGGTCCACTTTGCTCCAGTCCTCGCCGGTGTTGTTGGTCACTTGCGCCTTCATCAG
>DAOORM010000088.1:0-7708 GCA_035389265.1 Flavobacteriales bacterium
AAGGTTTCTGGGCCTTCGAAGTGCTGAACCCACCGGTCGCTGTCGCACCCATCGTGGGGCAGGCTCCGCCCGGCGCTACCACCGTGCCCAATCCGATCTTCGATTCCTCACCGATCCCGGCAGGCTCATGCCTGGTCACTGGTGTCTTCGCTGACCCATTGGTGATCACGGGCACGGAAGCGGACGACGTGGTGATCAACGTGTCCATCAGCACCAACAACAGCTTCGAGTGGATCGATGTAGCGGGCGATGACATCTTCGAACCCGCCGCCGGCGATCAGGTGGTGGACATGGGCACGCGAGGCATGATCCCGACCGTGCAGTAGATCAGCTCGGCTGCTTCACCGCGCGGCGTTGACCATCGCGCCAAAGCTCCAGTCCGGTGTCCGGGTGATAAGTGTATCGGATGGTATGCGCGGGAACGATCAGGTCGTTGTGCCCAGCCATGTCGTCGTAGAGGAAGAGGCTGTCGCACTCGAAGGTGAACACCGCCGTGTCGTTATGCAAGGCAAGCCTTCCGTACGGTGCGATGTTCGTGCGTTTCATGAACGCACTATCGCCCTCGGTGATTCGCTCCGGATAGGCCACATCGATGAAGCCTAGGTCCGTGAAGGTGCTGTCCATGAAGAGCAGTTTCTGTCCCCAGCTTTCGCGTTCGCCGAAGTTGGCCAGGACCAAGTAAGTGCCGGGCGGATCGGGGATCGGGAAGAAGGTTGGCAACATGGTCCAGCTGTCGTACGCGCCGTTGGAGTAGGAGAGGATCCGGGCATTGCTGTCCGGCAGCAACGTGTAGCGGTATAAGCGAACACCTTCGAACGTGGGCTCCACGTGGCTGGCGACCATCACGTAGGTGCTGTCTCCCATGTCGAAGGTGGTCTGGATCAACAGGGTGTCGTGTCGGATGTTATCGTCCACGGCCACCAGTGCTGCTGGTTTGGCGCCGTGCACGACGGCAGTTGTGGTCGTTTCAGGGGCAGGGGTGCCACAAGCTGCCAACATCACGGCTAAACCGACGGCTCGAATGATCGTGTCGTTCATGGTACTTGTTTCAGTTCGCCCGAACCCGCGATGTCCTTCTTCACTTCACTCGGGGAGCCCCTGTAGGTGATATCACCACTGCCTCCGATGTGGGCTGCCAAACGACCGGTGGCGTGGACATTGATATCCCCACTGCCTTGAACGGAGGCCTCTACGTTCGTCGCGTGAAGATCCTTCGCTTCGATCGTGCCACTGCCTTGCACGTGGGCTTCCAAGTCGTCGCAACGTCCATTCAGGTCGATATCCCCCGAGCCTTGCGCAGCCGCGTGGACCGTTCGGGCTTCAACCCCCACACGGATGGACCCACTGCCTTGGACCGAGGCCACGAACGCATCCGCCGTGAACCGGTCCGAACTGGTGAGGTCTCCGGATCCCTGCACGGTCACTGCTGTCAAGGAGGGTAGGCTGATGTGGACGGTGATGGGTTTGCTGTTCGCGATGCAGCCCGTGGTCCCCACATGCAAGGCGCCATCCTTCACCTCGGTGATGATCAAGTCGAAGAGGTTCTCCTGTGCTTCCACTTCCACGCGTTGCACGTCCGCGCGGGTCACCCGCACATCGATCGACCCCTCGGCCATGATGCCGTTGAATTCCTGGAGATCCACGGTCCGCCGCACAGGGCTACCACTGCCTCGTACGCAGTTGGCCAGGTTACAGGCCTGAAGGGCGAATGGGAGAAGCAGGGCTGCGAGGAGCCGGGTCGAAGTGCGCAGGTGGTGGGCCATGGGTGGGTTCTTTACCCTCCCGAGGTCCTCAACGGATCAGGGTGACCGTAGAGTTCAGCGTGCCGTCGCCCCAGGAGAACACGTAAAAGTACACGCCATCCGACGCTGATTCGCCAGCTACCGTGCGGCCATCCCAGCTCAGGTTGTTCCCCAGGCTTTCGAACATCAGCTGTCCGTACCGGTTGTAGATGGCGAGTTGCGCGCATGGCCCGAGGAAGACCTCGTTCACCAAGGTGAAGACATCGTTGCGCCCGTCGCCGTTCGGCGTGAAGACGTTCGGAAGTTCAACGGTGCCCAGATCCAGTTGTTCCTGGGTCTCGTATTGTCGGGTGAAGGTCACGGTCTGGCCATCCACCACCGCGCTCAATTGTACAGTGATCGGCTGCCCGTACGGGAAGGTGTGCATAGGGCTCGCCAAGGTGCTGCTGGTGCCGTCACCGAAATCCCATGAATAACTCGTGGCGTTGCTCACGGTATTGTCGAAGTAGGCCTTCACCTGTTCACAACCGGGCTCGAAGCGCACGGATACAGCATCCACTTGCGCCACAGCACTGGATACCACGAGCGCCGCAGTGGCCAGCGCTAAGAACCTACCAGACCGGGTTCCAAGCAGGTACACGGACCTGTCTGTCGCAAGAGCTATCGTCATGATCAGCAGGCCGTTCGGCCGCTAGGTATCAAAGGTGCGGGCACACGCTTGTACGCACACCGGCGCTTCTTGGTTTTCATCCACAGCCCCCCTGTTGACAGGGTGGGGGCACTGAGATCGCAACTTTCGTTGGCTTCAACACGTATATCGGGCATAATTCATCATCGGTCGAGTGTACGGTCCCATCCATCTGAACCCGCCTTCCTGGGCATGTCAATTGCGCTGCCCATAGAAGGAACCGGCCACTGGGCTTCGGAACTGGCGCGGCGTTCGGCCGGGGCCGGCTCCGTTGTTTTTGCGCATACAGGTCCGCTCGAACGGGAGGAAATGGAGCGCTTGGTTACCCTGTCAGAAACGCATTCCCTCGTCTCATCCGTGGGTGTCTCCACCCGAAAACGCTTGGTGAACCTGCTCGTGGAAGGGCTGGAGAACATCCGCCACCATACCCCCGGTGATCTGGCCGCTACGGCGTTCGCCCTATTGGTCTTCGAAGGCGGCGCCTACCGGTTGGTTTTCGGAAATGCCGCACCTCAGGTCACGGTAACCTCACTCTCGCACCGCATCGGCATCCTCAACGAGATGGACGAGGCAGACCTGCGTGAGTATCACCTGAAACTCCTGGCCAACGAGGGCCGCACCGAACGCGGTGGGGCTGGTCTTGGTCTACTCACCATGGCACGCAAGAGCAGTGGTCCCATCGTGACCCACGCCTTCCCGCGCGATGGCGAGACCGCATTCCTGGCGCTGGAACTCTTCCTCGCCGCCTGATCAGCCGTTGGCGTAATCCTTCAGGTGTGCGAATCCATCGGTGAGCGCACCGGCCTGCGCGATCGTCGCACGTGCGATCATACCCTCTTTGTCATCACCCACGAGGAACGGTAGCACGCGTTCCACCAAGTCGCGCCCAAAGGCCTCCGATGCATCGCGCGGCAGTTCGCAGGGGAGGTTGTCCACCGTCATCACCGTGATGGTCCCAGCGGTGCCAGCCGGTTTCTCCGTTCCACTTGAAGCTTCGTAACCGTAGAACGGCTCGGCGATGGTGGTGGCCCGCAAGGTGCTATCGATCGGTCCTCCGATATCGCAGCTGATGTCGGCGATCACCTGCAGCGTGATCTTCGGGTCGCGGAGGTCATCGGCGCTCAGGATCTTGGGGCCGCGTGGATCCCAGAAATGGCAGGCCATGTAGATGTGTGCCCGGCGCGCGAAGGGGAGGAATCTGGAATGGTGCCCGCGCGAATCGCTGTGGAAGGCCTGCTTGTCGAAGGGCTTTCCGTCATCCCGCGCGTACAGATCAGTCGAGCCGAGTACGGTGTACACCGGGACCACGTTGTCGCTGTCGAGGAATTCAAGCGGTTTTACCCGTTTTACGCCCGCGCGCTCCAACACGCCCATGGCGCCCTTGCCCACACGACCACCGCCGGTGAGCACGATGCGCAGATCCTTGGGGAGCGGATAGGCATGCAGGAAACGCTCCAGCTCTTCGAGGTCGTGACAGGCATTGGCCGGCTTCAGGTCCGGACCACCATGCATCAGTTGCCAGCCGCGCATACCGTTGTAGGCACCCACCACACCGGCCCAGTAACCGAAGGCGAGCACCCGCTCTCCGTGGGGATCGGTGAGCAGTTCGTGGTCGATCAAGCGGATGCCGCGATCGAGCACCGCCCGCAACAGCTTGCGGTTGTGCGGTTGCTGCTTGATGGTGTGGCTGAAGAACTGATAGGCCTTGTTCGGGATGAACAAGTCCACAGGCACTTCCTTCACGCCGATCAAGAGGTCGCGGTCCGTCAGGTCATCCACCAAAGGGATCTCGAAGGCTTCGTACTCCGCATCGGTGTAAGAGCGCACGTCGCTGCGCTGCACCACCAGGTCTACATCGGGGAAGCGTTGCATCACTTCCTTGCATTGGGCCGGGGTCAATGGTACGCGTCGGTCCTCGGGCTTCTTGCCTTCGCGGATGACGCCGATCTTGCGGTAGGAGGTCGACATGGGCTGGTACGCCGTGGGCGGGGCGCCAAAAGTAGGACCCTTGGCGCGTGCATGCGGACCAAATGGCAGGACGAGACCCGTGGCACGGGGTTGGCTACCTTTGTACCAGTTCTTTGGAACACATCTGGGGCCGACATGGATTCGACAGCGGCTTCGTAATGTGTGTAAGCATGCCGGGTGTGATGTGCGACCCGTATCCCAGTGCATCAACGCCATAACTGGCGAAGTAGACTACGCTCTCGCAGCTTAACAGCCCAAGGCTGTTCGGCTTAATCCTCGCGAATAACAGTAGCGCGGACGAGTACCTCTCGGGGAGGCCCGTCAACCTCCTTCCCGGATCCGAGGTGTCATCATGGAAGACTGGCCTGTGCGGTGGTCCGGAGCACAGGTAAGAAACAGGACCTAAGTCGTGGGTGGGGTGCCCTTCCCCAGCTCGCGATCGAAAACCAATGAAGTGGCTACGCATGTAGAAAGCCCATGTTGCGGTCGTTTGGACGGCGGTTCGATCCCGCCCGGCTCCACCTTCGCCTCGCCGAAGCAACGATCTGCGTGAGCAGGTCGTTGCGAAGGCGGGCTTCGCCATTCACCCTGGCTCTATAGAGTGCGGTGTTCGGCTCGGCTATGGGTGCCTGCGCCAAAGCGCTCTGGCGACGGCGCGTGGACGAGGTCCATGGAAGTGTTGTTTTCCATACAGATCAGTAGGTGAACGAAGCAACGATCTGCGTGAGCAGGTCGTTGCGAAGGCGGGCTTCGCCATTCACCCTGGCTCTATAGAGTGCGGTGTTCGGTTCGGCTATGGGTGCCTGCGGGGTCACGAGATCCACGGCTGAAGAGAACGACTTCTTTTGTGGATCCCTTAGTTGCGAATTGCTGCAACGGCCCGGAACATGAACTGATAGACGGACTTGAAGATCCATGGAACTCCCGTATCATGTGTATATCCTGCTTTGTGCCGATGGCCATTACTACGTGGGTTGTACGAGTAACTTGGGCCAGCGTTTGGCAAGACACGCGGCAGGCGGGGTGCTCTTCACCAAGACCCGACTACCTGTGATGTGCGTCGCTACATTCGGGTTTGCTGACAAATACAAGGCCTTCAGCTTCGAAAAATACTTGAAGACAGGTTCCGGAAGAGCCTTCATGGGCCGCCACTTGGTATGATCACAAAAGCAAAAGCCCGCCGAATGGCGGGCTTTTGCTTTTCACAGATTTCAGATCACTGTTTCGTACCCGAGTAGGTGCATGTGCTACCTCCTAAGTTGAAGTTCAACGTAAGGATGAGGCCAGCGAGCTGCCCTGAGCCGGAAATGGTCGCACCACCGCCGAGTGTCTGCGTAGGGATGTTCAGCGAGCTGCCGCTCACCGTGCCGGTCCACGTATCCGCACCGTCATTGAAGACGATCGTGTTGATGCCTGCCGCGCTGTTCGTTATTGTCATGTTCACCGTTCCGTTCACTCCAGGGCATGAGAGTGTTCCATTGTATTGGCCAATGAACTTCGCACGCACTTCGGTCGCGCAAGTGGCACCTTCGTATCCGGTGGCACACGAACATGCGCCACTGTTGCAGCTGCCTCCGTTCAAACAGACCACATTGTCGCACGGATCCGCTTCTTCCTTCTTACAGGAAGAGATCAGGCTGACGGTGAAAAGGCCAAGGGCGATCGAAAGGTTGGAAAGTCTCATGGGCTAGGGTTTGGTTCTTCCCATCATCGAGGATCACCTCCCGATGTGAACGATCATCCCACGCGAACGACCTACCGGCTTGCCTTCGGCCTCGGAGAATGAACTCAGAACCCTATCCCCACACCACCGCTGAAGATCGGCCCTTGGTTGAAGTAGATGCTGTTCGGATCCTGCAGGACATCGAACAGCACTTGGATGAAGAAGGAACTGCGCGCGCCTAACGGTTGCACATAACCCGCACCCAACAACAGATGGGGCACCCAGATACGGGGCTTGATCTCGCTGAAGCTCGCGAACCGGTTGGCTTCCACGTTCATGTGCAGGAACTCGGCATGGAGGTACGCCTGTTCGATGACCCGATAGCGCCCGAAGGTGCGGTAGCCATAAGCCTTGAAATCGTACGGAGTGGGGAAGCGGTTGTCCCGGAAGTACCAATAGCTACCGCCGAGTCCGAAGGAGAGTTTGCCGTTCGGATCCACCTTGTAACCCACCAGGGGGTCTAGCTGGATGGCGGTGACCGTGCCGAAGGAGAGTCCTACACCACCACCGAACCAGATGCGCTCGCTCAACGGGCGCGTGTCCTTTGGTTTCTTCGTGGTGGTCTCCTGCGCAAGACCAAGAAAGGAAGAGCCTAGGAACACACCAACGACCGACAGCTGACGAAGAAGGGTGGCGACTTTCATGCGACCGAAGTTAGCGCCCGTTCGCGTATCGCCCGCGGGCCATAATTCTTCTGGAAATGGAGGGTCAACAACAACCCACGAGCGGCCATCCAGACCAGGAAGGCGAACCATACCGCGTGTAGCTGCCAGCCGAGCGCATCCGTGCCGTAGATGAGCGGGACGAAGATCCCGAAGGTGGAGATCAGCAACACGTTGCGCAGGATCTTGCCATCGCCCAAGCCTTTGTACACACCATCGAAGGCGAAGGCCACCGCGTTGATCGGCTGCGTCACCACCACCAACCAGAACACGCCGCCGAAGAGCGCAAGCACTGCGCCATCCTGTGTGAACAGGCCTCCGATAGAACCGTAACCCACAGCATAGACCAATGCGAGACCCGTACCGATCAGGACACTTTGCCGCACCACTCGCCAGCTCACGCGGTACACGCTCACCCAGTCACGCGCACCCGCGAAGCGCCCTACGAGCGAGCTTCCTGCGGCCGCATACCCATCAATGAAGAACGCGCTGAAGAGCCAAACTTGCATGGCGATGCTGTGCGCTCCGATGAAGGCTTCACCGTAACCGGTCGCGAACCGGTTGCCGAGGTAGTAGCAGGCGTTGAGGGCGATGGTACGCGCGAAGAGGTTGCCGCTGAGCAGCCACAACCCGAGCAGTTCCGGATGCCGCCAGGAGCGCGGCAACAAGGTGAACGGTGTGCGTTGCACCATGATCAGCACGGCCACGATGAACATGACCGCCTGTGCGATCAAGCTGGCCCAGGCACTGCCCACCAGGCCCATGGCCTCTGCCCCGAAGTAGCCGAAGATCAGGATCGGGTTCAGTACCAGGTTCACCGCTGCGCCGAGCAAGCTGATCCACATACCCCAGTTCAGGTTCTGGATGCCGCGGAACGCACCGGTGATGGCGAAGGTGGCCAACACGATCGGGAAGCCAAAGCTGC